>WQRL01000009.1 GCA_009786775.1 Oscillospiraceae bacterium | reverse complement strand
AGAATTGTCTCAGTATTGTCATCTGCTGTGTGAGCCATGGCTATTTTGCAAGCACCTATTTCATCGGATAAATCATAAAAAAACTTATACCGCAGCTCCCGCGCAGCCTCTTCAATGCTCAGTCCATTATTTTTGGCATGTCCCTTCACATCCCCTCTTGAGCTGTAGGCGGCCACGCCGCAGTCTGCACAATAATCTTTGACAAAGGACTCATCCCTGTCCGACTCCGCACCCCTGAGACAGTGATTGAAATGTGCAACAGCAATTTCAAAACCCAGCTCATCCGATATCTGCATCAGTGCCTCAAGCAGGCTCATAGAATCAGCCCCGCCGGAAACACAGACTAACACAACGCCGGATCCCGCCGGAAACATATCATATGCACTTGCAAAATTCAGGATTTTTTCAATCAATTATGCCAGGCCTTTCCGTACATTAAATATCATCCGTATGGTGGCGTTCAAGTGACGAGAAGTTAGTATATTGAGCCAGCCATTGCAGCTCAATTGTCCCCGTTTCGCCCCGGCGGTTTTTAAGGACAATGCACTCGGCTATGTTTTGAGCTTCAGTTTCTTTGTCGTAATAATCGTCCCTATAAAGAGCCATAACGATATCGGCATCTTGCTCAATAGCTCCTGATTCACGAAGATCTGATAGCAAGGGCCTCTTATTCTGGCGGGACTCGTTAGCCCGCGAAAGCTGTGACAGGCAGATTAGGGGGACATTTAGTTCCTTTGCCATAATCTTCATCATACGGCTGATTTCTGAAACCACCTGCACCCTGTTGTCACTGCCGCCCTTGCCCCCCGAAGCTGACTGCATAAGCTGGAGATAGTCCACCACTACAAGCCCTAAATTAGGAACCCTGCGGCACTGCGCATTCATATCCGCCACGCTTAAGGAAGCATTGTCGTTAATTAGAAGGTCGGCTTCGCTTATAGACTTAGCCGCCGCCGAAAGTTTGCGCCACTCTTCGGGCTTGATGCGCCCGGTCTGTAGCTTCTTGCTGTCAATAAAGGCCTCCGATGCCAAAAGGCGCATGGCAAGCTGTTCACTGGACATTTCAAGTGAAAACACTGCCACACTCTTGCCTGAGGATTTCGCCGCGTGGAGGGCTATATTTAGGGCTATACTGGTCTTGCCCATACCGGGGCGTGAGGCAATTAAAACCAAGTCCCCCTTGTTGAGCCCCATTATCTGCTTATCTAAGTCATGAAGCCCCGTCGTCAGCCCCGGAATCCCGCTGCCGCTCTTAGCCGCCTGACGGATCTCCTCATACAGGCTGACCAGGACCTTGGAAACCGGCTCAAGCCCATCCCTGCTTTTATCTTGACGCAGGGCATAAATCCGCTTTTCTGCCGCTTCGAGGATATTCGACGCGCCGCCCTCTCCGGAAATTGCCATCTCGCTAATATCGCCCCCGGCATCCGCAATGGAGCGCAGCAGCGCCTTATCCTTTACGATGGCCGCATACTCCATAACGTTTGAGGCTGTCGGAGTAATGAGCATCAAGTCGCGCAAATACCCCGGGGAGTCATCGTTGTAGAGCGCATCCTCCTTCATTTTGTCAAGGACAGTTACCGGGTCAATGGGCATCGAGAAATTAAACATTGTAAACATCGTCTGAAAAATGTCCCTGTTATTTCTCGAATAAAAGTCATCGGCCTTCAGCACGCCTATTACATCTGAAACGCAGCGCCCATCTATAAGCATAGACCCCAGGACAGCATGTTCCGCCTCGGTGCTATGGGGTATTTGCCTGTGGAGCAGATCGTCCATCGCCATCTAAGCCTCCACGACAAGAACGTGAATTACTCCGCTAATTTCAAAGCCGAGCTTGCATTTGATATCATATGCCCCGAATGTCTTAATCGGCTCATCTTGGACTATCTTATTTTTTTCAATGACGACCTGGTGCTGTTCGGCTAGGGCTTCCGCTATTTCCTTCGACGTTACAGAGCCGAAGAGCCTTCCGCCATCTGCGCCAGCCTTGGCTGTGATCTTAACTTGAAATTCCTCAAGCCTTGCAGCAGTCTGCATTGCCGCAGCCTTATCCTCTTCTAGCTTCCTTTGACGGGCCTTATCTTGTCTTTTCATCTCGGAGAGATTTTCAGGGGTTGCTGGCACTGCCAGTTTCTTTGGCAGCAAAAAGTTACGTGCATAGCCGTCAGAAACCTCTTTTAACTCACCCTTCTTGCCGTGCCCCTTGACATCAGCTTGTAGTATTACTTTCATATTTATTACCATCCCTTCCTATTATGCTCACACATCTGACCATGTACGGTCACAACCTCACGCATGAGCCGCGGTATTATGCAAGCGTAAGCCGCCTGCACATTATGTTAAGTTTGAATTTAATCAAACTTATCCTCCCTGGTCTAAGTATTCATCAATAGCTCTTTTAAGGTCTGAAACCACTTTGGCCACTGTTGTGCCTTTCACTTGAAGACCCGCAGTGGACTGGCTGCCTCCGCCGCCCAGCTTTTCGAGTATAACCTGCACATTCACACGCCCTATGCTGCGCGCTGATACAAAAACAGTATCCCCGTCCTGAGCTGTGACAAATGATGTGTGGACGCCCTTTACATTGAGTAGTTCATCTGAGGCTTGGGCAATACTAATCCTGTTTCTGGCATCACTGCTTGCGGCAATTGCAATGCCGTCCCTGTACACCACGGCCTCGCGGATAAGCGCAAAGCGCGATGTGGCAGTGCCGATATCCGATTGAAGAAGCTGCTTAACCGCCGCTGCGTCTGCACCGGCCCTCTGCAAAAACGCCGCAGCATCAAATGTGCTGCTGGAGGTGTTTATGGCAAAGCCTTTTGTGTCTAAGACAATCCCCGCAAGAAGCAGCTCGGCCTCCACCCTCAAAATACCCTGCTTGTCAACGAGGTACTGAATCATCTCAGTTACAAGCTCCGAAGTGGACGAGGCGTGGGGCTCGTGAAAGTTGAGCACAGCATTTTCGATGTAGCTTGCAGCCCTGCGGTGATGATCCACCACCGCAACTCTAGTGCATGACATAAGCAGTGATTCAGATTCCACCTTGTCGGGCCTGCTGGTGTCCACTACTACAAGCAGGGTCTTGCTGTCAGCTTCCAAAATGGCTTCCTCTTCTGTTATAAACACACCCTCATACACAGGCAGAGCCTTGGCCATATTTACGGCATCAAGGGCGTTGTTCGTTTCCAAATCAATAACTATGTTCACAGGTTTGCGCTTAGCTCTGGCGATGCAGCAGATTCCCAAGGCGGCACCCACAGAGTCGAAGTCTCCGGCTTTGTGGCCCATTACATATACCTTAGAAGCATCACCGAGCAGTTCGCCGAAAGCATTTGCCAACACCCTTGACCTTACCTTCGTCCTCTTCTCCAGCTTTGGGGCGTGTCCGCCGTAAAACTCAAAGCCGTACCTATTTCTGATAACTGCCTGATCACCGCCGCGGCTAAGAGCCATTTCAATGGCTAAGCTAGCATTTCTGTAGTTTTCTTGCGGGGATGCCCCGTCCTTGCCTAAACCTATGCTCAAAGTGGCGTGAACCCCCTCAAGGCCTTTGTCTTCGTGAACTGCTGTGAGGATGGAGAAGTTATCTTTGACAAAACTCTCCAAATGCTTATCTTCAAACAAGAAGAAGTACCGGTCCCGCTCAAATTTGCACAGATAGCCCCCCCTGTCGGCAGTCCAGGCTGTAATTCTGTCGTCAATATCCGAGAGAAGCGCGGCCTTTTCTTTTTCCCTCATGCCCTTGACTAGTTCTTCGTAGTTGTCCATCATTAAAATGGCAAAGACAAGTTTGGAATCGAGATACTCTTCGACAATTTTGTGATACTCGGTTATATCCACCCAGTAGGTCATCGCCACATACTCGCGTTCAGAGCGCACTAAGGTGCCATATACCCAATAGGTCCTATTTCCAAGCACCACCGCTTCCTGGCATTCGTTTTTGCCGTCGAGGAGCCAGTCCCACGAAAATTCAGGGACAACATCAGTTATGTTCAGCTCAAAGAAAGGCTCCTTGAGCTCGGTTATTGATGTAAACCTGTCATTTGACCAAAGAATTTCGCCTGTTTCTGTACTGTAAATAACCACAGGCAGCGGAGTGTCGCGGACGGTGAGATCCATGCTGTCAGAGATGGATTCAAGATAGTTTATTAGCTTGGATGTGTGCCTTTTGGACATTATTCGCGAATAGAGGGCAACGCCTATCACAACAGCAATCTGTATCCCGGCTAGCAGACGGCCATACTGTGTCCCAAGGTAAAAAGTTGATACTGCAAACGCGATAAGGAGCAAAACATAAAGCCTCACATTCGGTCTGAGCAGCCTCGGCAGCTTCTTGTTCATTTGTTTCCCCCTCATCTTAGAGCATTTAGAGGTCATTATATCAAACGAGGTGTGTGTTTACAATATAAATATGGGAAAGAGGTTTAACAGAGGCTAGAAAAAGATTATTCGGAGATTTTTTATCCACTTTTTCACGAAAAATCATGCGCTTTTTAGGTTGACGAACGAACAGTAATAGTTTACAATTTATTAAATTGTGCGCTTAGACCTGTAAGAAAAATCTGGCGTGTAATGGAGAAATGAAAACAAAAAAAGAAGGAGAAATTTTATGACAAGACGCAAAAATGGCAAGATTCTTGTCGCCCTAGTGTTGTGCATGGTGATGGCTGTCACATTTGTGATCCCGGCATTTGGCGCAACTCAGCTCGCAGCACCGGTAGTCACACAAAACCAGAGCTACCGCTGGCTGTTTTACATCCCTGTAGAGGGCGCAACTGGCTACAACGTATACGCATTTGCAACCTTTGAGGATGCACAAGAAGGTACTAACTATGTCGCAGTGGCGCGCAATGTTGTTGAAACAGAAGGTTCAACTTCGACAGGCGGCACTACAGGCGGCACCGCCCCGGAAGTCCCGGACGGCCACAACAGAATTGATGTCAGGCTCATCCAGTTTGAAGGCGAAGCAACCAGAACACTTCCGACAGGCTATATCCCAGGCGGCATTGGCGATTCTTTCTATCCCGGCGACCGTCAGGGCGACACGACCAACCTAAAGCCCGGCCAATACTGGTTTAGGCTGCGCGCTATTTCAAGCGAGGATAATGTAACAGACTCCGAGCTGAGTGCTGTAAACGAGCTTCCATTCACCATTGCAATGGGCCCATCTGAACTCAGAGCTTACCTGGAAGCCAACCTCGACAGAATCGGCACACCTACGCTGCGCCTAGTTGACTTGCGCAACCCTGCTGAATTTGCTGATGAGGGCAACATGAGATTCTTTGAAGAAGCTGACCGCTATGTATGGGCTGATTTCGACACGCAGGAAAAAGCAGAAGAAATTTTCGGCACTGACAAGAGCATCACCATCATCGTGGTATGCCGCGGCGGCGGAAGAACCGTAACCGCGTCACAGAATTTAGCACGCTTCGGTTTCACCAATGTTATCAATGCGCAGGGTGTCAACCAGTGGACATACGGCCTGATGTTCGATGACCCAACATTCGCACTTCGCGGCCCGGGTCACTCAACAGCAAATCCTGTGGCTCCATTTATCACAGACAACACAATCACCTGGCTCAACGTACCCCGCGCAGCATTTGAAATTTTAGCATTTGATAATGCTGAGGAAACTGACCCTGAAGAAGCTGTGCATTCCGCAGAAATCCCTGCAATGCCTCAAGATGTCACAGGAACTAACGCTGAACGCCTGTGGGTAAAAACATTTGACCTCTCAGAGATGGGTGTTGCCGACCATCAGCAGTACTACATCCGCATGCGCGCCATCCCAAGTGACACATATGCCGTAAGAGGTTACACACCTGCAACTAACTGGGGCGCCCCATCACTAGTATCAGACGTTCTGGGCGGCCTGACATTTGAGGATGTAGTTCCAGGCGCATGGTACTTCCCTGCTGTCATGTATGTATATGACGAGGGCATCATGGAAGGGTTCCCAGAAGGCGGGTTTATGCCTGAAACGCCACTGACACGCGCGCAAATTGTAACAATTTTGTACCGCATGGCAGGTTCCCCTGAGGTAGCAGGTCTTGCTAACCCCTTTGAAGACGTTGCAGCAGGCGACTGGTGGACACCGCAGATTCTCTGGGCATACGACACCGGAGTTACAACAGGTTTCCTAGAGGATGGGGTAAGAACATTCCGCGGCAACCAATATGTAACTATGGAAGAACTAGCAGCCTTTATCGCCAGAGATCAAGAGGCTACAGACAGAGTCCCGATGCCCGTTCTGGCAGACTTTGTATGGCCTGACTTCGATGACGTGAGACCTTTTGCCAAAGAATATGTCGGCAGGCTCACAGCTCAGGGGCTGTTCCGCGACCTGCCGGGCACCGAGTTTGAACCCCGCAGCGCCGCTTCTAGGGCTACTGTAGCCTCCGTGCTCTACCACTGGCTCACAGCTCTATAGCAGTCAAGAGGGGCAACTCCCTCAAAGCAAAATAATAGCACAAACCGCAGCAGCCTGGCTTAAAAGCCAGGCTGCTGCGGTATTTTAAGTATAACAAGCGCGCCACACAGGGCAACGCCTTACCCAAGTGCGCTAATATCCTCTCTAGGAGGCCTCTAACTCCTGCACTACTCCATATTCGTGCTCATGCAAATCTTCAACATGCATGGAAAACGAGCTCACCATTGCCTTAAAGTCATTTACAAGCTCATAACGCGGGCTATGCTTTTCGCTTCCTGCAACCACAACCTCGCAGTTATGCCTTTTCGCCATGATTTCTATAAGCTCAAACCCGAAACGAGCAAGCCTGTCCTTGTGTGCGACAATCACAGTGCTGACCTCACCACTGACGATATCTGAGAGCAAGGACACAAATTTAGGCCGGGTCATATCCAAACCGTTACCGACCTCAGATATTATTTCGACAGAGAGCCCGCGTCCCAGTGCAAAAAACTCCATAGCCTCGATCTGCTTACCCAGCTCTGCCGTCCGCTCTTCGGACGATACGCGGCAATAAGCAATTGCGCGCCTGTTAGTTGTATACTTTGATGATTCCATAACATTTTCAATATCTTTTTCACTATACCGGCGGTGACCGCCTCTTGTGCGTTCAGGCTGAATTTTTCCGTCGCGCTCCCACCTGCGCACTGTATCCGGGATGACTCCCAGCGTTTCTGCAAATTCCGTTATTGTCATTTTTTTCATAACCGTCTCCCTTTCACTAAATAATCATTTCATCCGCTCAGCCGCAAATTAAAAACTATTGAGATAATGTCTAAAAAATGCTACTCAGTTCAAATTTCATAAACACAATTTTTCCCATGTTACCACAAAATTATTATCATGTTTCCGCCCTGTCCGCAATACCTCATGACATATCCTGTAGTTTTCATGTCATGAGTTGCAAAAAAACATACATATGTTGCAGAAGGACTATTTTTTCGGCGCGCAAAATGCCCGGCAAGCGGGAATCACCCCCACTTGCCGGGCACCATGTCCATTAAAGCCTATTTCGCGAGCGTGGCCATAAACTCAAAGCCCGTGCATTTTGAGCTCATGGCCACACTGATTAGTCCTTATAACGGGATTTTAGTTTTTTACTGATTTTGCCAACAAGTTTCTGAGTTCTGTACAAATCCATCCACATTACAAATGTAAAAATCAATACAACAAATATCCATATAATAGCCCAAATGTACAGCGGAAACCCTCTTTGAGTATTCACCATTACTGTTACTATAACCAAAACACATGCAAGCGCGATCGAGTGGCGGATTATCATTTTCTTTTTGCTAAGTTCTTTTCTGGAGTATACCACTAAAAACATACAATCCGTCAAAGCCGCCGTGAGCAGCATCCAAGGTACTCCAAACAAAAAGTCATACCGTATACCCATAATAGCGCGGATAATAACTACAGATAATGCAATACCTGTAAATATCACAAAAAAAGCTATAAACATCCGGCGCAGCACTTCACCAATACCCATCGCATTCTCCTATATTCCTATACAACCGAAAGTTTCTTTAGTCCCAGCACATATTCTCAGGCTAAGCTAAACCGCTGTCCGGCAGGCGTGGCAACCCGTCTTACCCTATGCCACGTTCGCTAAAACCCACTCAGTCCTTATAGCGGGATTTTAATTTTTTACTGATTTTGCTTACAATTCTCTGAGTTCTGTATATATCCAGCCATACTACAAACGAAAAAACCACTACAGCAGATACCCATACCATACCCCATGTTACCGGAGTAAAATACCACCTAAGGCTAACTAGTGCCGTGACTATAATTAGTACACCTGCAAGTGCTATTGCGTTGCGTATTATCATATTCTTTCTGCTGAGTTCCTTTTTTGAATACAGTACTAAATGCATCAAATTTGTCAAAGCCGCCAAGAGCAGCATCCATGGCACTTCTTGAAAAAAATCAGCTCTAACACCTGACAGAGCACGGATAGCGGCCACCGCTAGCGCAATACCTGTAAATATCATAAAAAAAGCTATCACCATACGGTGCAGTAGTTCGTCTAGGTTCATCGCACACCTCTAATTCTATACGCCTAAAAGTTTCTTTAGTTCCTGCACATATTGGCGGGAAATAATCACCCGTTCATCATTTTTCAAAACTACCTCAATCCTTCCCGAAAGCGATGGCAAGAGCGACTTGATTTTGCTCATATTCAAAATAACTGATTTTGAAACACGTATAAAATCACCTGACCCGAAATCCTCTTCCAGTTCATAGAGCTTTTGTTTACTTTCATAAACCTTGCTCTCGCAATACAGAAAGGTCTTCCGGTCTATTGCCTCAACATAATAAATATCACGGGATGGAACTCTGTGAATCTCATCGCCGGTGTATCCTATTAGAAACTCGCCCTGTGTCTGAATTTGCCCCAGAAGCGAAATAATTTCAGACGACAAATTTCTGCACCTCACTATAATTTGATCTTCTTCATCCGGCTGCGGCTGTTCCATGATTATTCTCACGAGTTCACCTCCCCTCAATCTTTTTCATTTATCCTCATTTTTAACAAATTATGCACATCTTACGGCTATTTGTCAAGCCGGAATTCACCCGCCACCTAGGGGTGAAAAATATCATCAAAATTATTTAACCATATCTTCACCGTGCGGCCGTGATTTTAGAGCTTGCCTATAGCGGCGCGCGAAAGGTCCGTTCGTGGTATTACGGCTGTAATTTAGCACAGCATCATAAAGCGCGCCCCTACGAAAAACTGTCTGTTTTCCATAGGGGCGGAGTTGTGTTCGTTCGTGTATTTTTAGAAACGCTGTATTAGCTCGCCCGAATATAGCTAAATGAAATCCCGGCAACCTGTTCGCTTGTTATTGTTAGCACATCGCCTACAACCTCAAAGGCCCATATTTCCGGTCCCCATGCGCTATCGCCAATCATAATGAGCTGGTTGTCAATTGTGCCCCACTCCAGAGTTTCAGGCGTACCTTCAAACCCGCGTGTCACCACGCCGTCTGCTTCAAAGACATATGTGTAACCATCATCAAGGTCCCAATGCCAGGTGCCTACAAGAACTTGCGCATGTCCGGCATTTTCGAAATCAGACATGTCAAACACCGCCACAGGTGCCATAACATCCACAAAACCCATGTTCATATCCACCAAGTCTGCAAGTCCGATTCCCAAGAACTCTAAAAGTATTTCATCTACTGAGGTAACCGCGCCCGCAGGTGCAGTAATAAGGCCTGCCCGCGGCGACACCTCTGTGTACATACTGATAACTATCGTGTCATCCAGCTCTTCTGGAGTTATTGCGATGGAAAACACGCTTTCCTGAGTTCCGCCATCTGCCCTAACCTTGTATGATACAAGTGCTGTGAATTCGTCAAAGAAGGAAGGATCAAAGAACTCAAGCCCCTCACGCAAATCGCTGGGTGCAATCTCATACACCGGCATAATGCCCATATCGGCATATAACTCAATGATTTGGTTAAATATGTAAGTGACGGCCACAGCATACTCATAAGCTATGCGGAAAATTTCTTCCAGCAGCAGCCCAGCCTGAACTTCGTCAAATTCAAGCACATACCATCCGCCGTCCCTTGAAATAATATCCAGTTCCTCAACTAAATCAAGTAAGGACTGCTGGGCAAATACTAAAACAAGATCTTCGGAAAAAGCGATGAAAGGCTCATAAAAATCGAGTGAAGCCTCCATCATTTCTTCAAAAAACTCCATGTCCGGGATATCGTTTAAGTCGATAGCTAAATACTCCATCTGGAATAAAATCTCTACTGCGCCTAAAATATCGGCGACCTCCGGAGGTAAAAAACCAAACTCAGAAAGAACAGAGATTGTTGTCAGAAGCTCATCTAGTTCAATTGAAGCATCTTGCACATCCAAGCCCTGCGCTTCTAGCATATCAAACAAGAAGAGTTCAAAAGCTATATCGATTAAGAAGTCGGCAATGTCCAAAATCGGGGCCATGCTTATGTATATAACATTGTCAACAAATATGATATCAAGAAGATCAACATAGCCGCCTGCTTGAGAAGGCATACTAAAATTAAAGGCCATATTCCAGTTTTCGTCCGAAGAAGACTCTACGCGGAATCTAAGTGAATGTTCTGCAATAAACTCCTCAAATTCAGGAAACTCAATTGGCATCCCTTCAATTTCCGCCCATATGAAATCCTCAACCAATTCCATCAGAAATTCAAATGTCAGAGGCTGTGAGCCTTCCAATCCGATTTCAAAAGTCACGGAAGAATCACCGGTGACCATTCCAAAAGACTCAGCCTGTGCACTTACAAAACCCATTACAGTTTCATAAAATTCGTTTACTTCCGGTTCCTCATACACAACCGCATCAGAAACATAATCCGCATCAGCAACAGCACGGGCAGGATCTTCTGCAAGCGGGAGTTCAGCTACATCATTGCTGCAAGCCGTGACTGCAAGAGCCATAACCACCGCGAACAATAAAGCAGCGCAAGTTTTATAAGTTTTTTTGATTTTAAGCATATTTCCTCCAAAAATTCTTTTTTCCTGTCCAAAATGACGGCATAACAGCCTTTTTCGTAACATTTGCAAATGTTTTGAAATTTGCATAACGCCGTAAATTCGACATTTTACATTAAACCTTAAAACCACTTGAAAAGTCAGCACTTATTCTGCGAACAATTCATGAATTTTCTGTGAATTAGCGTACTGCCGCTTCATTTCGGCCCTTTTTTGCAGCTTGCCGTCCATCAATGGACGCAACCAACCCCAGTGCCTTCACATTGCACATCTCTTTGAGGGCGCATTTATTTCGTCATTATAGACGAAATTTGGACATGGTTTTTCATCACATCATATGACGCGCCTAATTATCCCCTGTTATATTATGACTTTGAAAATACATTTAATAGGAGGAGCATTATGATTTACGGCAATATGAAAATGTGGATAAACGGCGAATGGGTCAATGCCGAATCCGGCAAGACTTTTGCAGTCAAAAATGTTACAACCGGCGAGGATTTGGGCACTGTGCCGCTTGCGGGCAAGGCCGATGTTGACAAGGCGGTGGCAGCGGCCAGGGCAGCTTTTCCGGTTTGGTCAGGCAGAACTGCCAATCAGCGCAGCGACCTGCTTCTTAAAATGGGCGAAAAACTTAGAAACGAGTTTGGAAAAAAAGAAGTCCCTCCCCTTTCAGCTATGGAGCACGGGCTTCCTGCACATTTAGCCTTTGGCCCTGATGTTATGGGCGCATCCGGAAACTTCATCCAGGCCGGTGCCTATGCCCGCCATATTGAAGGGCACTACATACCCTCAAGCTCCGACAGGATGTACATGCTTGAGCGGGTGCCGGCAGGCGTTTGTGCATTGATTACACCATGGAACCTGCCTTTTTTCCTCATGGTTCAAAAAGTCGCACTCTCCCTCGCAGCAGGTTGTACGAGTGTTCTGAAGGTTCCCAGCATTAACGCTATCAGTTCCCTCAAACTGGCAGAATTTCTCTCATCTTTTGAAGAACTGCCCAAGGGCGCAGTTAACATTATCACAGGGCCCGGCAGCACAGTTGGTACATATATGGCAGAGCACCCCGGCATTGATTGTGTAGGATTTACAGGCAGCACCGAAACAGGGGTGGAAATAATGAAGGCCGCCGCTCCCACTCTAAAGAAACTGGTAATGGAGCTCGGTGGCAAAAACCCAGCAATAATCTTTCCTGACGCAAATCTCGACCGTGCTGTGGAAGTTCTGGGCCACCACCAGTTCTTCAACTGCGGACAGGCTTGCGGCTCACCAGGGCGCTATTACATCCATGAAGATGTTTTCGATGAGTTTCTTGAAAAATACCTCACCCATGCAAAGCACCTCAAGGTGGGCGACCCCTTAAAGCCCGATTCAGACATGGGACCTCTAGTTTCTAAAGAGCATTTTGATAATGTTATGAAGTACATTGGGTCAGGCAAAGAGCAGGGTGCAAAGCTAGTCTTGGGAGGAGAGAGGCTCACAGGCCCTGAATATGACAACGGATATTTCATCCCCCCGACTGTTTTCACCGATGTAACTCCCGATATGAAGATTTACCGCGAAGAAATTTTCGGACCGGTGGCTGTCATGCTCAAATGGAATGATGAAGCTGAAGTCATGCGTCTTGCTGAGGATAATAATTACGGCCTCACAGCTTCCATCTGGTCTAAAAATGTCGCCCGTGCGCTAACTTTGGGCAAAGGCCTTACAGTCGGCACTTTCTCTGTCAATTCACATAACTTCATAGCAGCGGAAGCACCTTGGGGCGGAGTGAAGGCCTCAGGAGTAGGCGGCCGTGAAGGCGGATATCAAGGGGTTTTGGAGTATACAGTTCAGAAAATGACCACTGTTTGCCTCATTGAGTAATTGCCCCATATCTTAAAACATAACTAACTTTTATCTGCCGCAAAAACATGCAGACATATGGTTTTGCAGCCCTTAACCCAAGGGCTGCAAAACTGAGTGCCGAAACATTGGCATATGCATGTTTTGCGGCAGCTTATATTCCGCACCGGCATATAAGCTGTGAAATCATTTCATAGTTGTGCCGATTGGCAAGGTTACACCGCTATGCTACAATTTACACCAAAGATATTTTTTTAGAGGTGCTTTTTGTACAAGGACAATTATGCCGGCAGGCTGCTTTCCGCTGTTGCAGGTTCTGTAACCGGCTACGGCCAGCTTATGGCCATAGGGTTTGAAATGCTTGGCAATCCGATAGCCCTGACTGACAAAACTTGGAAAGCTCTGGCACTTACTTCGGACATTGACATTCCTGAGGATGCACAATGGCAGGAGCTCAAGCGCGATGGCTGTCTTTCGGTGCAAACTGTGACAGACGGGCTTCGTGACAACCTGGCCGAGAAGCTAGAGCGCAGCAATGCCCCGTTTGTCCGCAGCGGAGGCGGCAGCCTGTGCCGCAGAATGTTATTAAAAGTACCAATAAATGGCAAACTTGCGGCCACTCTGACGGTCGTGGAATTTTGCAGGGCATTTACTAAAGATGATGAACAGAAGCTGCTTCTCCTCGGCGATGCAGCTTCCGCCCTTATACAACGGGATAGCGCTAAGCAGTTTGCCAGAGGATTGTTGTACGAAAACTTCATAGAAAGCCTGCTAAACGGAGAACCCCCTGACCCTGATATTCTTGAAGAGCGCATACGGGCTCTAAACATCGGGCTCAAACGGAACACTTACGTTTTTGTTTTTGATGTAACAGGATACGGCCCTCAACATTTCTCTATAACTTATATGCGCGACATTTTGGAAAAGATGATTAGCGGCGGCCAAGCTCTCATATATGATGAGCAAATCGTTATTGCAGCAGGGCTCACACATATCCGGGATATTTTTAAGTCCGAGCTTGCCCAGTTGGGGACTTTTCTAAAAGAACATAATATGAGCTGTGGGATTTCCAGGCGGTGCACCGACCTTTCCAAGCTCCGTTTCCACTATGAGCAGGCTCTTGACGCTTTGCGCATCGGGCTTCGCACCGACCCCGGCAGGCGGGNTTATCCATATGGTGAATATGTCCCTTATCATATAGCCGAAATCTGCGTTCACTCCGGGAAGTCCCAAAAGCTCTGTCACCCCGCACTTCTCAAGCTAATCGCATTCGATACCGAGTACAAAACTACGTTTACCCAGAGCCTTTATGCCTATCTGAGCAATTTCCGCAATGTGTCTAAAGCGGCTGCATCACTGAATTTGCACCGCAACACATTTGTATATCACATCAGGAGAATCAAGGAGATTATGGAGATCGACCTTGATGACTATATTACCGCACAATTACTTGACTTTTCTTTCACCCTTCTCAAATACAATAAAACACTTACCTTCGCCGACAGGCACTGCGGTATTGAA
>WQRL01000008.1 GCA_009786775.1 Oscillospiraceae bacterium | reverse complement strand
CTCCGTCCGCTCAGCTTGACATGGTGGCAAAAGCTGCCGGCGGGGCGTTTGCCAAGACCGTCACGGACCCCAAGGAGCTGCTTAAAGCCTTAAAAGATGGCAGGGAAGCTGTAAAAAAAGGGAAATGCGCCGTAATAAATGTTATGCTTGAGCCGGTTTAGAACCGGTTTAGGCGCAGAATTTGACTTTTTTTAGGGTTTGTGGTAGCATTATCGTCGAAATTCACACGAAGGGTGGTGAGAGGCATGAAACGTAGATTTGCATTTAGTTTTGCGGGGGCATGGGATAGTTGCGCCCATTTGGCGGTTTTTAACCACCAGCTCGCAATGACTCCTGTCACGCCAAGGGGGCAGTCTGCCCTTTTTGGGAAAAGTGATTGTGTTGAATGCCTGTCGCCTCATGAATTAGCGGGTTAACTCCGCTCCTTTATGTTTGGTAAACCTGTGCAGTCAAGACAGTCTGCACAGGTTTTTTTAATCCAAATATTAAGGAGTTATTTTATAATGATTTACATATCTGTACATGATTTGAATAAATATTACGGTTCTAACCACGTAATCAAAGGTGTTACTTTTGAGGTTTATAGCGGCGAGAGAGTCGGCTTGCTGGGCAAGAATGGGTCTGGAAAGACTACTTTGTTCAAAGTTATAACGGGAGATGAGCCTTTTGAGAGCGGAAGCCTGTCCAAGGCATCGGGGAAAAGGGTGGAGATTCTCGCACAGATTCCCACGTTTGACGAAGGGAGCACTGTTGAAGATGTCCTGCGCTCGTCATTTGCGGAGGTAACGCAAGTCTATGAGGCTATGAAGAAAATTGAAGGGGATTGTGACCCTTCGGTTTTGAAGCGTTATGGCAGGCTTATGGAGGACTATGAGAGGCTCGGCGGCTATGAAGTTGAGGTTAAAATAGATAAAATATGCACAGGGATGAATATAGGCGTTGAGATGCGTGGGAGCTTGTTTAGCCTTCTGAGCGGCGGCGAAAAAACCAGGGTTAATCTGGCGCGCATTCTCCTGCGGGACTGCGACATTCTTCTTCTCGATGAACCGACGAACCATCTGGACTTAGCCTCCCTTGCATGGCTTGAGAACTTCGTGCGGGATTTTTCAGGCACCGTGGTCGTAATATCCCATGACAGGGTTTTTCTCGACAATGTTGTGAGCAGAATTATTGAGCTTGACGACGGCAAGGCCAATTTCTACACTGGGAATTATTCTTTCTACGTGGAAGAAAAGCAACGGCGGTTTCTAACTCAGGCGGAGCAGTACAAGCAGCAGCAGAGAAAGATTGAGCAGCTTGAGGCTGCAATAAAGAGGCAGCGGGTGTGGGCTGCGATAAATCCGGCAAACTCAGGTCTTGCCAAACGCGCCTTGGCTATGGAGAAGCGCATTGAGCAGATGGACAAGGTAGATAAGCCTGCTACATCCAAAAGGATTACAGAGGACTTTAGCAGCGGCGGTTACGCCGCCAAGGAGGTCGTGTCTTTTGAAGGGGTTTGCAAACGGTATGGCGAGAATGTCCTGATGGATGATGTGAGTCTTAGTATCGGGAGAAATGACCGTATTGCCTTAATCGGAGCTAATGGCTGCGGAAAAACTACGCTCCTGCGGCTGCTGATGGGTCAGGAAGCTCCGGATAGCGGTGAAATTAAAGTCAGCAGCAACATAAGCATTGCGTATATGTCACAGATTATTTTGTTTGAAGATGAAAATGCGACGGTGCTGGAAACTCTGAGAGGCGAGGCGGAGCTAACAGAAGAGAAAGCCCGGAGCGTACTTGCCCGGTTTCGCTTCAAAGCCCCGGACGTGCTCAAGAGAGTGAGCAGCTTGTCCGGGGGCGAGAAGAGCCGTTTGAAGTTATGCCTGCTCATGCAAAGCAGGACGAATTTCCTGATTTTAGACGAACCGACGAACCATCTCGATATTGAGTCAAGGGAGTGGATTGAAGATGCCATAGCCGACTTTGACGGCACTATGCTATTTATCTCCCACGACCGGTATTTTCTGGATAAATTCGCCGTGAGAATATGGGAGATGAAAGATGGCGCTATAACTGAGTCCGGCGAAATAGGGTGAAGATGCAAAGAAAATAGCGCTGTGGATCAGCGGGAAGGGCGCTCGTTTATCGCCTATTCCACAGTGACGCTCTTTGCCAAGTTGCGGGGCTTGTCTATGTCCAGCCCCTTGTTGGCGGCTACGTAATAGCTAAAGAGCTGCAAGACTACGACAGATAGCGATGGGGAGAAAAGCTCATGGATGCCGGGCAATTTAATCAGCGAAACCTTGTCGCTTGTCTCGACTTCGCAGGCGTTGCCGACGAAGAGGACTTTAGCTCCTCTGCTGATTACCTGTTCGGCATTGCTGAATATCTTGCTGAAGAGGCGGCCGCAGGATGAGAGGGTTACAACCAAAGTGTTCTCTTCCACCAAAGAAATCGGGCCATGCTTAAGTTCGCCGCCGGCATAGGCCTCAGAATGGGTGTAGGAAATCTCCTTGAGCTTGAGCGAGCCCTCAAGAGCGATGGCGTAGTCTATATTCCGCCCTATGAAAAAGATGTTTTTATAGCTTATGCAGGCAGAGGCGTACTTCTGAATGTAGTCCACATGCTCAAAAATAGCTGAAATTTTTTCAGGGATGGTGTTTAGTTCAGCTATGAGGGAACTCTCCATATCGGGGGGGATTTTGCCGAGCTTACAGCCGAATTTTACAGCCAGGACATAGAGCAGGGCGAGCTGTGTGGAAAACGCTTTCGTAGTCGCAACGGCAATTTCAGGTCCTGCTGCGGTGAAAATTGTGTAGTCGGCTTCCTTGGCTATTGTGCTGCCCACAACATTTACTATGGCGAGGGTGACGGAGCCACGGGCCTTTGACTCGCGCAGCGCCGCTATGGTATCGGCGGTTTCACCTGACTGGCTAATTAGTATTACAAGTGTATTTTCGTCAATGACGGCGTCCTTGTACCTAAACTCACTTGCAAGTTCAACTTCGATTGAAGAGAACCTGCACAGCCTCTCAAACACATATTTTGACACGACGCCTGCATTATATGCCGAGCCGCAAGCGGTTATGGCGATTTTGTTGAACTTGGAGATGTCAATGCTGTCGATTATGTTTTTGTTTTCTCCGCTTAGAAGGGCGGATGAGAGCGTGTCCCTTAAAACCTTGGGCTGCTCCATAATCTCTTTGAGCATAAAGTGCTGGTAGCCGCCCTTCTCTGCGCTGTCGAGGCTCCAGTTGATGGTTTCCAAAGTTTTGCTAATAGGCTCTTTGTCGCTGTTGAAAAATTCTACGCCGCCTTTGCGGAGCACTGTGATTTCGTTATCGCTTAAGTAATAGACTTTGTTTGTATGGCTGAGTATTGCGGGGACATCGGAGGCTATGAAGTTACCGTGCTCAGAGATGCCCACTATGAGGGGGTTGTCCTTTTTTACGGCAATTAAGTTGTCAGGGTCGTCCAGGCACATTATACCCAAGGCGTATGAGCCTTCAAGATGTGCTGAAACCTTGATCACTGTGTCGATTATATCTCCGTTGTAATAAAGCTCCGCTAGCTGTGCGATTACTTCACTGTCTGTCTGGGAGGCAAAGGTAACTCCTTTTCTTTCCAGACGTTCCTTGAGCTCCTTGTAGTTTTCGATAATGCCGTTGTGGACTATGGCAATTTTGTTGCGGCTGCCCAAGTGGGGGTGGGAGTTTATGTCAGAGGGTTCGCCGTGAGTCGCCCAGCGGGTGTGCCCGATTCCCATGTGGCTTGTAAAGGGGTTTTTATTGAGCACTGCTTCAAGCTCTGTGAGGCGGCCTTTTTTCTTTATGACTCCGAAGCCTTCATCACCGTAGACAGCGATGCCGGCTGAGTCATAGCCGCGGTATTCTAGTTTTTTCAGGCCATCCACAATTATGGGCACCGAGTTCTCGCTGCCGACATAGCCAATAATTCCGCACATATATTAGTTCCTCCAAAATTGAATCAAATTTGCGAGATGTGTGTTAAAGTCAAATAAAACGTCCACCATATACTGCGCACATGCCTTTGTCGTACGCAACACCGGATGAACGTCATCGTTCAGTGGCCTTATATTACAACGAAACGCAGAAAAAATCAAGTGGCGCAGTCCCAAAATTCAGTGGATATTATTTTCGGAGTGTGGTATATTCTAAGGGCAATCTGTGAAATGCAAGGGGGTGTGCTGCTGTTGGTTTTGGATGAGAATAAGCCTATTACCGCTAGGTCAGTTAGGATGAGAGCTGAGATTACCTTGCTTGGTGGAGGCCTTTATAAGGGTAAACTATACAGCCGGTACTTGGAAGAGCCGTATGAGTTTCTCACTTTAATCCGCATGTTAGAAAAAATGGAACATATTTTCAATGAGATAAAATTCCCGCATGCCTTTTTGTCCCCCAGAACTTTTGTAGCTACAAAGAAAAAGCATGGCAAGGCTCCGCTTGAAGATGTTGAAGATGAGAGGGAAGCCGGGGACGGGGATGTATTTGAGGCGCAAGCGGATGATGGGGCGAAAATGCCGTCAGACGGCGGGTCTAAGGAGGGGCGTTGCTCCTTTGAAATTCTTGTTAACTTTAGGCAAAACGCCTCATGGCAAGGGGAAATCCGCTGGCTGGAGAAGGAGCTGAGGAAAGACTTTAAGAGCGAACTTGAGATGTTTAGGCTTATAGACGGCGCCCTTTTAGAAACTGAAGGCGGGGAGCCTAGGTTAATCTGGGAGTAGAGGCGCATGCTGCCTAAAATTAAAATAGGAAATAGGAATTGGTGAAATAGTGAAATATGTATTGGTGATTGGAGATGGCATGGCGGATAACCCCGTGCCGCAACTTGGAAATAAAACACCGCTTCAATACGCAAACATCCCCACGATGGATGAGCTGGCCTCGGCAGGGGTTCTGGGCAGTGTCAGAACCGTCCCCGAAGGGGTGGCGGCAGGCAGTGATTCTGCGCTTTTGTCAATTTTTGGCTGTGACCCCAGGGATTACTTTGCCGGAAGGGCGGCGCTGGAGGCCGCTGCAAGCGGCATAAAGCTGGTAGCGGGGGATGTGGCTTACCGCTGCAACATGGTGTCCTATGAGGACGGCGGCATGGCTTTTGAGGAGAGGAAAATTCTCTCCCACTCAGCCGGGTCAATTGAGGGTGAACTGGCTGATAAGCTGGTTACAGCCCTGTTTGACTCGCCTGCATTCAAAGCCGCCGCAGAAAAAGCCGGCATGGCCATATACCCCGGGACCTCATTTAGGCATATAGCGGCTCAAAAAAATCCTGATATCAAGGGAATTAAGCTCTACCCACCCCATGACTATCTCGGAGAGGTAATTGGGCCACTTCTGCCCAGTGGATGTGAAAACGCAAAGGTACTAAAGGAACTGATGGGGCTTGCGTTTGAGTTTCTAAACACGCATCCTGAAAATGAGGCCCGCAGAGCCAGGGGAGAGCTCCCTGCTAACGGTATCTGGTTCTGGGCTGAGGGCGAAACGGCGGAACTTCCGAAATTTGCCGATAGATATGGCAAAACAGGCGGGATTATCTCAGCGGTGCCTCTCTGCCACGGCATAGGAGTGTTGCTAGGGCTTGAGAAAATAACTGTAGAGGGGGCGACGGGGGAGCTTCACACCAACTATGAAGGCAAGGTGGAAGCGACACTGGAAGTGCTGCGGACAAACCCTTTTTCTACAGTGCACGTAGAGGCTCCGGACGAATGTACCCACAACGGCGACACGGAGGGCAAGCTACAAGCTATCGAATGGATTGACAGCAGGGTTGTGGCTCCGCTGCTCAGGCGGCTCAAAGCTACAGGTGAGGATTTCAGGATGCTAATAATGGCCGACCACAAGACCCTTACATCCACACGCGGCCACGATGGCTCACCTGTGCCATTTATCATTTACGACAGCAGGCAAGACAGGCAGACAGGGCTTAGATACTGTGAACAGGACGCTGAGCAAGGTGTGTTTATACCTGACGGCACAAATCTCATGGACTTGCTGTTTGAAAATAAGGAGCTAGTGGTTTAGCCTATGACGGAAACAGCACTGGCGTATGCCAAGGTTAATTTATCCCTGGATATAGTTTCAAAAATGCCCGACGGCTACCACTCCATGCAGATGGTAATGCAGTCGGTGAGCCTAGCTGATGAGATAACCCTCACATGTGAGAAGGGTGAGGGCATAAGAGTAAAATCGGAACTTTCGTTTCTCCCCGGCGATGCGCGGAACATAGCAGCCAAGGCGGCTCTGGCATTTTTTAACTACACGGCAATTACAGGGTATAGGACTCATATCGAACTTGTGAAAAAAATTCCGGTCTGTGCAGGGCTTGGCGGAGGCAGCTCCGATGGAGCTTGTGTGCTGCGCATTTTGGACAAGATGTTTAAGACGGCTCTTACAAGGGCGGAGCTTGAAAAAATCGGGATGGAGGTTGGCTCAGATGTGCCGTTTTGCATTGACGGGGGCACGAGCCTCGCAGAAGGCAGGGGGGAAATTCTCACAAACCTAACGCCGCTGCCGGAATGCTTTATTCTAATTTGCAAGCCGCCATTTTCATGCAGCACCCCGGCGCTTTTTAAGAGAATAAATGTTGACAAAATAAAGGCAAGGCCCGACACTCCAGGGCTAATTAAAGCCCTTAGCCGCTCAGATTTGACCGGAGTGGCCAGGCGGATGTACAATGTGTTTGAAGACGTGCTGCCTAGGGGCGGCAGGGAGATAGATGAAATCAAAGGCGTTATGCAGGATAAAAATGCCATAGGGACAGTCATGACTGGCTCCGGCCCGTCCGTAATAGGGCTTTTTGAAAATGGAGATGCGGCGCAGGAAGCATATATTCAGCTTCGCAAGAGCTATAAGGAGTGCTTTTTGTCGCGGACGGTTGAAAGGTTGGGGTATAAATGATTTACGCAATTATATTTTTTGCAAAGCTCCTAGAGGTCGCAATAATGACCGTGCGGCTTGTTTTGACCACAAGGGGCAACAGAATTGCGGCGAGCTTGCTTTCCGCTGTTGAGATCACAATTTGGCTTGTACTTGCAAGTACGGTGCTGCTAGGGCTCAATGAGGATCCGATGCTCGCAGTGGCCTTCGGTGCGGCCTTCGTGGTGGGTATCTTTGTAGGGATGCTCATTGAGGACAAGCTGGCTCTAGGGCTCTCACAGATAGAGATTATAGCGGATTTTGAAAAGGCCAAGCAGATAACGGTGCAGCTGCGTGAAAAAGGCTACGGCGTGACAACATTTGACTGCGAAGGCAGAGAGGGCAAGAAACTAGCAGTGAACATCAAGATACACAGAAAAGACATTCCCGTGACAATGAGGATGCTAAAGGAATATGAAAATGTGTTTATAACAGTAACTGAAATAAAAAGCCTTTCCCGCGGCATAATTGAGCGCAGGATGGTAATGAAATAATAAATTTGGGAGGAATTATGAAAGTACTACTACTCAACGGAAGCCCCAACAAGGACGGCTGCACATTTACAGCACTATCTGAGGTAGGGAAGGCCCTTACAAAAAACGGTATTGAAACCGAGTGGTTTCAGCTTGGGACAAAGCCTGTGCACGGCTGTATCGCATGTAGGAAGTGTTCTGAGCTTAAGGCCTGCATTTTTAATGATGATATCTGCAATGACCTGGCAGCGAAAATTCGCGAGGCTGACGGCTTAGTCGTGGGTTCACCTGTCTACTTCTCAGGCCCTAACGGCGCTCTTTGTGCAGTTTTAGACCGGGTGTTTTACTCCAGCATGGGCAAGTTTAAGCACAAGCCTGCCGCCTGCGTGGTAAACTGCCGCAGGAGCGGGGGCACGGCGGCTTTTGAGAGGCTCAACAAATACTTCACATATGCCCAGATGCCTGTGGTATCTTCCCAGTACTGGAATGTGGTGCACGGCTTTACTCCTGAGCATGTTGAAAAAGACCTTGAGGGGCTTTCGGTAATGCGTGTTCTGGGCAACAATATGGCATGGATGTTAAAATGCTTTAACTCAGGAGTGCCGCTGCCGGAGAAGGAAGAGAAACGCTACATGACCAATTTCCACGACGGTAAGTAATGCTAAATCTAATTATAGGCCGCGCCGGCACCGGTAAGACGGCGCTGGTACAAGAGCGTATACGAAATGCAATGCTTGCGGGTGAAACCGGGCTTTTGCTTATCGTGCCTGAGCAATACTCGCACTATGCCGAAAGGCAACTGTGCGGGTATTGCGGCGATGCGCTGTCGCTGCACGGTGAAACCTTGAGCTTTACGCGCCTATGCGGGCGCGTATTTTTGGAGCTTGGCTACCCCTCAAGGTTTCTCGACGGCGGTGGGCAGATTCTCGTAATGCACCGCGCCATTGAGTCGGTTGCAGCTAAGCTGCAAGTGTTCGGAGCCAAAGGGATAAGGCTAGAGCTCTTAGAGAGTATGCTAGAGGCGGTAAAGGAACTGAAAACATACCGTATTCCGGCGAGCACATTGCAGCAGATATCTTCAAAGGTAGGGCAGCCCCTCTCAGGAAAGCTAAGCGACCTGGCTCTTATCCTCAGTGCCTATGACTCCCTTCTTGAAGTCCATGGCGGCGACAACACCGACATGCTTGAAGTGCTGGCAGAGGTAATCGGCGAGAGCCAAACCGGAGAGACAGGCCACCTGTTTTTCGACGGTTTTAATGACTTTACAGCGCAGGAACTCCACATTTTGGACAAACTTCTTCAAAAAGATGCGGAAATAACGGTCTGCCTGACATATGACCCCAGTGATGACAACGAGGTCTTCGACCTTCCGCGCAAAGCCGCAGCCCAGCTTCGTGAGCTGGCCTCAAATCATGGAGTTGAAGTCAGTGAACATGTGGCTGTAGAAGCAAGGTGTAATACCGAGAAGAGCGCGCAACTGATATTTAACGAAAAACATTTATTTAGCCACGAAAAAGCCGAATACAGCGGTGAGCCGGGCGCGGTTTCAATCTATGCCGCCCCCACCAGGTATGCAGAATGCGAAGTTGCTGCAAACAAAGTCCTGGAGCTAGTGAGGGGTGGATACCGGTGGCGGGATGTCGCCGTAATGGCCCGGGACTGGGAGCAATATGGCGTAATATGTGAAAATGTTTTTGAAAAATATGGGATACCATTTTTCTCAAGCGGCAGGGAGGACATTTTAGACAAACCTCCGGTGGCACACATAGATGCAGCTTTGGAAATAGCAGCCTTGGGCTGGGAATACAAGGCTGTGTTTAGGTATATCAAGACCGGCCTTGCAGGTCTGACGGCGGATCAATATGCCGAGCTAGAGAACTATGTGCTCATATGGAATATCAGGGGCACAATGTGGACAAAGGAATGGACATTGCCGCCCTCGGGGTATGGAGGTGGAGACGGGGGCGCCAAAGATGCAGATAAAGAAGTCCTGGAGCGCCTAAACGCTCTGAGGAGGAAAATAATTCAGCCTGTACTAAAATTGAGGGACGGGCTGCGCACAGGCAGTGAAGCGGCCTCCAAGCTCAGGGCCTTATTTACGTTCATGGAGGACATTGAACTGCCTAAGCACCTCTTAGACAAGGCAGAAGAGCTGCACAGGCGCGCAGAGCCGCGCTTGGCTGATGAATATACCCAGCTTTGGGATGTAATTGTAGGCGGCATGGAGCAAATGCACACAATTTTAGGCACCACAGATCTAACCCCATCCGAGTTTCGCAAACTCTTCTCCCTTGTTATGTCCAGATATGATGTGGGGGTTATCCCTGTTTCCCTTGACAGAACTGCGATTGGCAGCATGGCCATGAGCAGGCGCAGAGACATAAAATGCCTGATAATACTAGGTGCGACGGATGAGAATATGCCGATGCTATCAAAGGGGGGCGGTGCGCTCTCAGAGAGCGAACGGGAGGAACTGGGCACACTGGGCGCCAGAATTCCAGCAGGGCTTGAAGCCAGATTGTGCCATGAAATGAACATGCTTTATTCCGCGCTCACGCTGCCCTCGGAAGAGCTTGTGATGATATACCCGCAGAGCGGGGGAAGCAGGCCCTCACCGCTTGTAAAGCGGCTTAAGCAGATGTTCTACATAGGCGAACTTACGCAGCCTGAGCAAAGCCATCTGCCAGCAGTTTTAGCAAACATATGGGAACCTGACTTTGAAAAAAACAAGCAAGACATGCCAGCAGCGGCCGCTATAGAGCTATATGGCACGAATCTGGCACTCTCGCCGTCCCGCGTGGATAAATATTATCAGTGCCCCTATCTTCATTTTCTGGGCAGCGGACTGAAACTTAAGCCGCGGATACCGGCTGTATTTGATGCGTCAATGGCAGGTACATTTATGCACTATGTGCTTGAGGGCGTGACAAAGGAACTAAAGCGCACTGTAGGATTTAAGGATGCGGATGAGGAGCTCTGCCTTAATCTCTCAAAAAGGCTTATAGAGGGGTACATAAGAGATGAACTCTTCGGCTTTGAGGGGAGAAATGCCCGATTTAAGTACCTGTTCCACAGGCTTGAAAAAAACACTTTAAGAGTGCTGTCAGACATGCTGGGGGAGCTAAAGCATTCAGATTTTGAGCCCCTGGAATTTGAGCTGGATATATTGCAGCTAATAGAGGAAGCCCGGGAGAGCGGAGGCTCCGATGATCTCACCCTGCCGCATATAAACCTGCGGGGCATAATTGACAGAATCGACGGCTGGAAACATGGGGACAGGCAGTACCTGAGGGTTGTGGACTACAAGACAGGAAAGAAAGCCTTTAACCTGTCCGATGTGATGTATGGCAGGGATATGCAGATGCTAGTATACCTGTTTGCCATAGGGAAATACGGAGCTGTGCGGTATGGGAGCGAAATCAGCCCTGCCGGCGTGCTGTATGTCCCGGCCCGTGATGTGGTGCTGAGGGCACCGCGAGGCTCCACAGATGAGGACTTAATTAAGCTAAGAAGCAAGGAACTGCGCAGAAGCGGTATTCTGCTCGATGACCCTGCGGTGATAAATGCGATGGAGACAAGCAGCAGCAAGCAGTACATACCGGTAAAGTCCAAGGCAGACGGTACGTTATATGGGGACAGCCTAGTCACTCCCTCCCAGGTGGGGCTGCTTTCAGAGCACATAGCCCGCATGCTAAAAAAAGCCTCATCGGAGATATTGACCGGGAAAATTGCATGTAATCCATTTTTCAAAAGCGAAAGTGACAATGCTTGTACATACTGCGAGTACCACTGCGTGTGTACCTTTGACCCGGAAGATGGCGGAAAGAGGCGCTATGGCAGCAAAATCAAAATGTCAGAGGTTTGGGAAACACTCAAAGCAGCATCAGATGGCGCCGGCGCGCCGCTTGGAGGGCAGCAATATGAAGTTTGAGTTTACAACTGAGCAAGGTGCGGCAATAGGTCACAGGGGTTGTGCCCTGCTTGTAGCGGCGGCGGCAGGCTCAGGTAAGACGAAGGTGCTTGTGGAACGGCTGCTGGCCCGCATTGAAGAGGGCGCCGGTATTAATGAATTTCTCGTCATTACGTACACCCGTGCAGCGGCGGCGGAACTGCGGGAGAGGATTTATGAGGAAATTCTTGAAAGGCTAAGTGAAAACCCCTCAAGCAGGAGGCTGCGCAAGCAGTCGATGCTATGCCGCGGGGCACCCATTGGCACAATCCACTCCTTTTGTACTGAAATACTGCGTGAAAACGCCCATACGGCCGGGCTCCCCCCTGATTTTAGGGTCGCCGATGAGAGCGAATGCGACATGATTAAAGCCGAAGTCTTGGAAGAAACACTCAATCAGGCTTATGAGGAAGGCTTGACAGGGCCGGGGGCAGAGGATGGCGCTGCTACAGCTTTTGCGGAGCTTGTGGAACTAGTTTCACCCGGCAGGGATGATAAGCGGCTTGCGGGAATGGTTTTGGATATCTATTCAAGGCTTCAAAGCGATTCGGATCCTAGAAATTGGATTATGGAGCAGAAAAAGGCTCTCTCCCTTGATGATGTGACAGATATCTCACAGACCGTCTGGGGCATGTATCTAATGGAGAAGGCACGGAGCACCGCTGTTTTTTGGCTTGCAGAGATGAGCAAGCTGGCGGAAGCTGCGAAAGACACCCCGTTTGAGGAAAAGTACGGGGCATCTGTCGTGGAAACAACTTCCGGCCTAGAGTCATTTTGCTCCGCCCTCGGCAGGGGGTGGGATGAAGCAAGACGCAGCAGTGGCATAGCTTTCCCTAGGGCTGTAGCCCTAAAGGGTTATGAGGACTTCAAAGATATAAGAAGCCGCTGCAAGGACGCAATGAAAAAATGCGCAGCCATTTTTGAAAATAGCTCCGATGAGCTAATTGAGGACATGCAGGCAATTGCCCCCTCTATGAGAGCTCTGCTAGATTTAGTCCTGGACTTTGGGGCGGCATACTCAGCAGAAAAGCGCCGGCGGGGCTTGGTGGACTTCTCAGATCTTGAGCATTTAACCCTTGCTATGCTATATGATACACAGACCGGACAAAAGACAGGGCTTGCAAAGTCCATCTCAAAGCGTTACACAGAGATAATGGTAGATGAATACCAGGATGTAAACGCCGTGCAGGAGCTGATTTTTAAGGCGGTTTCGCAAGATGATAAAAATATATTCATGGTAGGGGATGTAAAGCAGTCTATCTATCGGTTCAGGCTGGCTGACCCGACGATTTTTCTTAAAAAGTACAGGCAGTTTAACGATGTCCTAAGCGCAGCGGAGCCTTTGGGTGAAGCAAATGCTTACGGCGACAAAATAATGCTCTCTCAGAACTTCCGTTCCAGAGCAGGGATTTTGGAAGCGGCCAACTTTGTGTTTGAAAAAATAATGTCCGTTGAGTTCGGTGAGATGGACTATTCAAAGAGCGAAAGACTCGTACCGGGCAGGGTTGACGCGGGCGAAGAGCTGGGCGGGACGGCTGTGGAAATGCAGCTTATTGATATGAGCGGCACAGAGGCTGACGATGAAGAAGAGAGCCCTGCGAAAACGCAGATTGAAGCAGCGTATATTGCAAGACGCATTGAGGAGCTTACAAATGGGGAGCATTTTATTACTGATGGGAAAGGCGGTAAACGCCAGATTTTATGCTCCGACATCGTTATTTTGCTGCGCTCCATAAGTGGCAAGGCCTGGCAGTATGCCCGTGCTCTGACGGAGCGGGGGATTGCAGTAGAGCTTCCAGGCGGTGAAGGCTTCTTTGAAACGGCCGAAATATCGGCTGCACTCTCTCTACTTACAGTTATAGACAACCCCATGCAAGACATACCGCTTGCGGCGGCTATGAGCTGCCCGGTGTTCGGCTTTAGTGCCTGTGAACTCGCGAAGATACGCACAGGTTCGCCTAAAATGGATTTCTACGGCGCTCTGAGCCGCTATGCAGATGGCAGGGAAGTTATGCCGCCGGGAGCTTTCGAAGCGGGGCTGCGTGAGAAATGCGCAAATTTCTTGAGTGAAATTGAGGCCATGCGCCTGCTCATGCCCGACATGCCCGCCGACAGGTTTATTTGGCATGTGTATAACAAAACGGGGCTTCTTGAAATTTTCGGCGCTATGCGCGCAGGCGCTAAGCGGCGCGACAACCTGCTGCTCCTGGCGCAGTCAGCCCACTCCTTTGAAAATAATGGCTACAAAGGGCTCTTTGGATTTCTCTCATATATTAGAGGCTTGCAGGAGCGGGGGGCCGAGCCAGTTAGGGACGGAGCGGCATCAGGCGGAGCCTTGGTGCCGGCAGTGCAGATTATGAGTATTCATAAGTCTAAAGGCCTTGAATTTCCAGTGGTATTTCTCGCGGACACATCAAAGAGATTCAATAACAAGGATGCGTTACAGCCTCTTGTCCTCCATACCGGCCTAGGCCTTGGGCCTATGCGGACAGACATGGAGAGGCGTATCCAATATCCGACCATCGCAAGGCAAGCAGTGCAGGCCAAGCTGACCTCAGAAATGATGGCTGAAGAACTGCGTGTCCTATATGTTGCCATGACAAGAGCTCGGGAGAAGCTAATAATCACAGCGGCATTTCAGGATGCGGAGAAGGAGCTTAACAAATTTGTAAGCCTGGGAAATCAGGCCAGCCAAAGCGGGAGGGTTGCACCGCAGCTCCTTGAAGAAATAAGAAGCATGGCAGGCTGGCTCATCACCGCCCACGCCAGTGACGCTATAGGCAATGAAAAAATTGACCTTGCAATTGCCGTAGCTTCTCAGGCTGAGGCAAATACAGGAGAACTAGCAGCAAAGGCTGAGGGGGGCGAGATACCGCCGGAGGCGAAAGAGAAGCCTATCGTCAGCTCACAGCCTGATGACTTTGCATACCCTTATGCGGTTGCACAGGACTTGCCATCGAAGCTCACTGTGACGGGCCTTAAAGGTTTGCAGCAGGACTTAGAGGCGGCGGTTTTGTATCCGGAGCAGGAATCGGAACCGGAACCGGAACAAGAGAAGAAGCCCCTGGCGCAGGCAT
>WQRL01000007.1 GCA_009786775.1 Oscillospiraceae bacterium | reverse complement strand
GCGGGTTTTTGCATAAATGACGAGGTCTGCACCGAGGCTTCAAAGCAGGAAATTATACGCAGGTATTTCACTACTCAGCTGGACTTTGCAAAGGGCAACACCGATAAATCTTCCGTAACAAAGCTCGAACTTCTAATGAATGCTTCAGAGCTTGTCCCGGGGGACAGGATTCCTGTTATTCCTGCGCTCACAAAGGCCGAAGCTACTGAGGGGCCTTGTGTTGCAATCGTTCTCCCTGACGGCAAGCTCATAACAGGCAAAACTTCTGCTCTGCTCGGAGCTTCTTCGGCGGCGCTTCTAAACGCCCTTAAATATTTGGCAAGAATTGATGACAGGGTGCCTCTCATTTCACCGGTTGTCATAGAGCCTATTCAGAGGTTAAAAGTCGGCTATCTCGGCAACGAAAATCCCCGTCTTCACACTGACGAGGTGCTTATTGCGCTCGCTATCAGCACTGCTACAAACCCTATGGCCGAGTTGGTGCTGGAACAACTGCCGCATTTGAGAAATTCCGAAGCTCATTCCACAGTCATCCTCTCCCAAGTTGATGTTAGCATGTTCAGGCAACTGGGGGTAAATGTGACCTGTGAGCCTGTTTACCAGAATAAGCGTCTGTTCCATAAGTAATATTAAAAATATCCTTTGGGGCACAATGGGACATAAGCCGTTGGGCCCTTCCAAAGCACACAAGAAAACGGCACAACAAAACCACAATATACGCTACCCTCTCCGCTTCACAGGCCCCATATATTGTGTCAGAGTTGCAATGCATCTTACTGACTTTTAACCGGCTTTTCCGCCATGCCCTTGCCTGTTGCAAAGGCGTATGCACGAACAAACCTTACAGCTTCGTCCACTACGGACGGGGCTGTAATTTTTACGGCTATCGCAGGGTCCGCTCCGGCTATAACTTTTATGCGGCCGTTGTATTCAGGCAGTGCATAGAGGCTGGAAATGCTCTCCATGTTGAAATCAGTTAGTTTGAGCCTCAGCCGTCCGTCTTTTTGAGATATCTCACGCACGCCGGCATGAGCTGCTTCGCTTCTTAGCATTGCGATTGATGTAAGTGCTATTACTTGTGAAGGCGGATCCCCATAGCGGTCAATAAGCTCTGCAATCATGTCGTCGCAGTCTTCTTCAGTACGGATTAGGGCAATTCTCCTATAAATATCCATACGCTGCTTGCCCGATGGAACATATTTTTCAGGAATCCCCGCCGAGATGTTTAGGTCTGCCAGACAGTCGTTCTTTGTGACCTGCTTTTCTCCTTTTTCTTCCAAAACCGCCTCTTCAAGCAGTTTTAGATACATATCGTAACCTACACTTATCATGTGCCCTGACTGTTCTCCACCCAGCAGGCTTCCCGCACCTCTTATTTCCAGATCTCTCATAGCAATTTTGAAGCCAGAGTTAAACTCTGCAAACTCCCTTATCGCTGAAAGACGTTTTTCCGCAATCTCCGTAATGGATTTACCTTGGCGGAATGTTAGATAGGCATAGGCACGGCGCGGGGAGCGCCCCACCCGGCCACGGATCTGGTGAAGCTGTGCAAGGCCTAGCTTGTCAGCATCCTCAACTATGAGTGTGTTCACATTTGGAATATCAATGCCCGATTCAATGATGGTCGTACACACCAGCACCTGTAGCTCTCCCGTGGTCATGCGCTCCATGACATCGCTCAGGCTCTCTTCGTCCATTTGCCCATGAGCCACCGAAATGCTTACTCCCGGAAGCATTTCAGCCATCCTAGCTGCAATTCTTTCTATATTTTCAATACGGTTATGGAGATAATATACCTGCCCGCCGCGGGCCAGTTCCCGTCTTATTGCATCTACCAAAATGCTCCAGTCGTGCTCTAAAACATAAGTCTGAACGGGGCGGCGGCTCTGCGGCGGTTCTTCAATGGTGGACATATCCCGAATCCCCGACAGCGCCATGTTGAGAGTGCGGGGGATTGGTGTTGCGGACAAGGTAAGGACGTCCACCTGTTTGGCTAAGGTCTTTAATTTCTCCTTGTGTGAAACCCCGAAGCGCTGCTCCTCATCCACCACGAGAAGGCCCAGCTTCTTAAAACCAATATCTTTCTGAATCAGCCTATGAGTTCCGATTACAAGGTCTACGCTGCCCGCAGCCATATCTCTAAGAGCCCTTTTCATCTGCGCGGGGCTTCTAAAACGGCTCAAAACCTCTATGTTCACAGGGTATCCGGCAAATCTGCGCATAGCTGTGACATAATGCTGCTGCGCCAGCACAGTTGTGGGCACCAAAATCGCAGCCTGATACCCGCCTAGGATACACTTCATCACAGCGCGCAGTGCAACCTCTGTCTTTCCATAACCTACATCACCGCAGAGCAGGCGGTCCATCGGAACAGACTTTTCCATGTCTTCCTTTATCTCTTGTATGCACTTTAACTGATCCTCTGTTTCCTGATACCCAAATTTGTCCTCAAACTCGGCCTGCCAGACCGTATCCTTAGAGAAAGCATGCCCTGTGACCCGCTGGCGTGCTGCGTAGAGCTTAATAAGCTCCCGAGCCATCTCTTTTGCAGCTTTTTTTGCCTTGGTCTTGGCTTTTGCCCAGTCTGCACCGCCTAGTTTTGAAAGTTTTACCGCTTTTCCAGAGCCCGTAATCTCTCCTGTTTCCTCGTCAACCGTCTCCGTAGCTCCGCCGATATATTTTGCTACAAGGTCGAGCTGTGTCGCAGGAACATACAGATTGTCTGTCCCTGCATAAGCAATTTTGATGTATTCCTTTTCCACACCGTCAACGGGCAACTTGCAAAATCCGACAAACCTGCCTATCCCATGCTGGTCATGCACCACCAAGTCCCCAACTGCAAGGTCTGTAAAGCTCTGCAATTGCTCTCTGTTTGACTTGTACTTTACCCGGCGGGAGCGCCTTGGTACGGCTTGAGCAATAATCTGCCCCTCCGTTATAATTGCAAGTTTTATTCCGGGATATTCCATTCCGGCCGAGAGATCGCCCACCGTAACTAGGCAGGTACCGTAGTGCGGAAGTGCCTGGAGGGAGTAGTCCAAAGACGTTTTTATCTCACGCTCTTCTAAGTATTCGCGCAGCCTGCCGGCTCTTCGCTCGTCGTGGCAGAGGATTACTGTCCTAAATTCAGACTTCATGTAGTGTGCCACGTCAGTTGCTGCGGTTTCTAGGCTTCCGCCATAAGAGGGGAGCCGTTTTGCATCAAGGCTGTATGCAGATTTCGGCCTAAATGGATATGCTGAACTTGCAAAACTATCCGCCATTATTATGGGATAATCCTCTGCTTTGAAGCGAAATCCGTCCCAGTCCTCAGCAAACCGCACTAAACTGCTCTCCAGAATCCCTGATTCCAGCAAGGAAAGGCATTCCTCCGCGAGCAGTTTCGTAAAGCCTTCTGCGCGTTCCTCCACACGGACAGGGTCGCAGATTATTATTATTGAATCCTCTTGCAGATAGTTCAGGGCTGTCGCCATGGGGGAAATCAGTTCCATATACCTGTCGGCAGCAGGGAAGTGGCGGGAATTTCTCAATCTTTCAATATCTGATGAAAGGTTCATAAGTAGAGTACTGCTAGTTTTTTTCAGCTTTTCTAGGCGCCTGACATACTGCTCTAACTCATTTGCAAGCCCGTCCGCTCCACGGCCTCCCTCGCCCTCATACAGCGACGGCAAAATTTCAGCAACAGGTGTTATCACCGCTTCTCCAAGCTGCTCTGTGCGGCGCTGATTTGAAATATCAAAGTGCCCCATTGAGTCCACTTCATCTCCAAAAAATTCGCAGCGCACAGGTTCCGCATGAGCAGGGGAAAAGAAGTCCAAAATCCCTCCCCTGAGGGCAAACTGCCCTGGGCCTTCAACCTGTTCGCTCCTGCTATATCCACAGAGCACGAGTTTATTTACAAGCTCTGCAAGATCATATGTGCCCGACATTTTTATGCTCATAGAGATACCCGCTAACTGTTGCGGTGTCAGGGTTCTTTGCAGGGCGCCGCTAATTGACATCACCACGATTGGAGCTTTCTTTTCAGCTAGGGCTGTAAGTGTGGCAAGCCTCTGCTGTTCTATTTGACGCGAAACCCCTTCTGCGCTATGAAAAGTGAACTCGCGCATATTCAGGGAGTACGCCTGCTCCATGGTCATTGCTGATATGTCTTGGGCAAGTCTGGAAGCCTCGTCTTCAGATGAACAAATGACAGCAATAGGGCGCATTGTAGCCGCCCTCGTTGCAGAAATCAAGTGCGCTCTGTGGATTTCCGACAGTCCGGAGATGACGGCGGGGCACGAGCCTGCCTCAATCCCTGTTATAAGCTGTTTGACTTCAAGTTCTTCCAGGAGTGATTTTGTTAGTGAAAGCATATTTGGGCTCCTTGTTGCTTAACTTCTAATAGGGTCTGAGCTGCGCTCAGTTTGCATCTGCAAGCGCAATTTTAATAGGGCATATGAGAGGACAGCCAACAGCCGCCCTGCAAGCGGCGCCGGTCTTGAGTAGTGTTTCACGTGAAACAATCCTTTTTGCCTCTTTTAAGCCTTTGCAATACGCACAGAGCGTCTTCTAAAGGGGTGATTTTTGAATCCTGGCAAATCTTCTGGGGTAATTTGGCGGTGTTTCGGCGGTTTTTCTTATTATTACAGCTCTGTGAGCTATATCTGTGCCGGGAATTATATAATCAATACATTTCTCCACTTTGCCGCCTAGTATTTCAAGGGCTTTGCCGGCCTCATTGATTTCTTCATCGGAGCTGGTACTTTTCATGGCGATGAACGCCCCTCCAAGGCTTACATAAGGCAAACACAGCTCAGAGAGCTGATTAAGCCGTGCCAGTGCCCGCGAAACGGCTATATCCCAGCTTTGCCGGTTATCCCCTTCGTTTACAAACTCTTCGGCTCTACCGTGGACACACTCTATGTCTAAATTGAGCCTCTCACAGACTTCCGTCACAAATGAAATCCTTTTGAGCGAAGAGTCAAGCAGCGTCAAGCCGATTTCCGGCTTGACGACTTTAAGCGGAATGCCGGGAAACCCGGCTCCGCTTCCTATATCTATTACTCTTTTATCTCCGAAGTCCACAAACGTGAGAAGTGATATGGAATCCACAAAGTGTAGTCTTGCCACATCCTGCGCCCCTGTGACCGTGGTAAGGTTTGTAACCTTCCCGCGCTCCTCCAGAAGCTCATAATAGGCGGCAAAACTCTCCCCCACATTTGGCGGAGCAGTGATTCCAAACTCCTGTATGCCTTGTGTCACAAGGTCTTTTAGCATATCGCTTTGACTCAATTGTTTTTATCCTTTAGAATATCCCTGATTTCTGTAAGAAGCAGTTCTTCTTTGGCAGGCTCTGGTGGAGCTTCTGCTTCAGCCTGCTCTGCTTGCTTTCTCTTAAACCTATTTACAACCTTTACAAACAAAAACACTACAAAGGCTACGGAAATAAAGGTTATAACATTGTTTAGGAACAGGCCTATCTCCAGGACAGCAGGTTCGCCAGTTCCGTATAGGTGAGGGAGTGTGACTGACAAATCCCTAAGATCCACACCAATGAACATACCGATTATTGGAGAGGCGAGGTTGTCTACGATAGAGTTTACCAGTGCTGCGAACGCACCGCCTATAATCATGCCGATAGCCATATCCAGCATATTGCCTTTTACGGCGAATTCCTTAAACTCATTTAGAAATTTCTTCACTACTAAGACTCCTCTCTATATGTGTAGCTGAAATCGCTCATTTTTGTATTTTCTTCGGAGCAACAACAAGGAAGGCCGCCCTAAACTATGGTTTCAAGGCCTCCTAAGTACTTGCGCAGGACTTCCGGAATTACTACACTGCCGTCTTTTTGCTGATTCTGTTCTACTAATGCTGGCAAAATGCGGCTCGTTGCAAGGCCTGAGCCATTTAGTGTGTGCATAAATTCAACCTTGCCTGTATCGGCACGGCGGTACCGCATGGCTCCGCGCCTAGCTTGGTAGCACCGGGCATTTGACACAGAGGAAACCTCTTTATAGCCGTTCATTGAAGGAATTTGAATTTCTATGTCATATGTGCGCGCCATTGCGTCTGAACAGTCCCCTGCGGCGAGCTTAACTGTTCTAAAATGAAATCCTAGGCCTGCAACAAGAGCTTCTGCTTTACCAACTAACTCTTCAAAAGCCTTATCAGAGCCTTCCGGAGTGGTGTATTGAACCATCTCCACCTTGTTAAACTGATGTCCGCGCACCATTCCACGCTCATCTGCTCCGTATGTGCCCGCCTCACGCCTAAAACAAGGGGTGTATGAAACATATTTACGGGGCAAGTCAGCCTCTGTAAGTATTTCATCCCTGTGAATTGATACAAGTGCGGCTTCTGCCGTCGGCAGCAGGTAATGTAATCTCTCGTCGGTCGGATTGGCAATTTTGTAGACATCGTCGCCAAATTTCGGGAACTGGCCTGCGGTGAGGCCACACTGATACTCCAAAACATGGGGAACAAACAGCATTTCGTACCCATCGGCGAGATGTGTATCCAAAAAGTAATTGAGCAACGCCCACTCCAGCCTCGCGCCAACCCCTCTATATATCCAGTGGCCACTGCCGGCGAGTTTAACGCCGCGTGCATAGTCTATTATCCCTAGGTCTGTGCACAAATCAACATGGTTTTTTGGCTCAAAATCAAAAACATGGGGCTCGCCGTAGTACCTGAGCGGTTCGTTGTTTTCCTTGCCTCCTGGAATTAAGTCTGCATCGGGCAAATTGGGCAATCTAAGCATTAAATCATCTAGCTTACTTTCAACTTCACGGAGTTCCGCTTCTGAATCCTTGATTTTTGCTTTCAAGCCGTTTAGAAGAGCAAGAACCTCCGAAGCATCCCCGCCTTCTTTCTTAATTTGAGGAATCTGCTTAGAAACTTTGTTCTGTTCCGCCTTGTTTTGCTCACTTTCGGCGATTATTGCCCGTCTTTTTGCATCCAAAGTTATAATTTCATCTATTTCTCCTGCGCAGTCCGCTCCTTTGTTACCCAGCAACTGCTTTATTTCGTCCGGCGTTTCCCGTATCAGTTTAATATCAAGCATGTTTGTCTACCTCGTCATTGTCATAATTTTCTTGGGCGACCTTCATCAAAAGCTCTTCAAATAACACATTAAAGTCATCCAAGTCGTAATATTCTATCTCAATTTTTCCTTTTCCTTTGGCTTGCTTAACATTTACTTTGCGCCCCAAGGCTTTGGTCAGCTTGTTTTTAGCTTCCAGCATGTAGTCAACCTGAAGCCCTTGCTTCTTAGGCTCAGCGGGCTGCTCTTTTCTCTCGCGCTCAAGCCTGCGCACCAGCGTTTCCACTTCTCTTACGCTCATGCCTTCCTTTACAGCTTGGCGTGCAGCCTCTTTCATCATTGCTTCGTCTTTTAGCCCGAGCAGAGCCCTTGCGCTTCCAGCTGAGAGTTCCGAGCGCAAAACAAGTTCTGTTAGTTCATCTGGAAGTGACAAAAGCCTAATTGCGTTGGCCACTGACGGCCGTGACTTACTGACACGCAGGGCAACCTCTTCTTGAGTCATGTCAAAGCTCTCCATCAGGGCCTTATAACTCCTCGCTTCCTCAATAGGGCTAAGATCCTCACGCTGGATATTCTCCACCAGAGCCAGTTCCAGCGTGCGTTTATCATCGGCAACCACCACTCTAGCAGGCACTTCCACAAGTCCTGCCTCCCTAGCAGCCCTCCATCTGCGCTCTCCTGCAATAATTTGATAGAATCCACCATCTACGGCACGGACCATGAGCGGGGATAAAAGCCCATGCTCCCTAATTGATTCTGTGAGCTCATCAATATGCTCTTGCTCAAAACGCTTCCGCGGCTGATCCTTGTTAGGTTCTATTCTATGTAGCGGTAAATACTCAAAATCGCTAGGACTAGGGTCGATTGTCGCGTCTACTAAAATCGCACCCATTCCCTTGCCTAAACCTTTTTTCTTCAAAACAACACTTCCTTGCCGCTAAATTATTTTTATCCTTGACTGATGCGCGCAATGTCCGTAAGGATATCTGTAAGATATACGCCCCTGACGGCGCCTTTTCGCCTGACTTTGCCTGAAAATCTTGAAATATTCGTGATTTCACTGCGGTTTCGCTGTGGTTCTATTGTGGTTTTACTGCGATTTTCAACTAGCCGGACTGAAAACACCAGGGTACTGCAAACTTTTAAGCACAACGCATCACTCGGTCTCATTATGAGCGGATATCAACGCCTTTACTTCGTATGGGTTATTTATTTCTCTTTAGAAACTCAGCCGCCAATTCAAGATACGCTTGCGACCCCCGCGAAGGGCGGTCATAATGCATAACAGGCGTACCGTGGCTGGGTGCTTCAGCAATTCTGACATTCCTCGGTATTGATACATTATATATTTTATTCTTAAAGAATTTTTTTATTTCCGCAGCAACTTGGGATGAAAAATTCGTCCTAGAGTCATACATTGTCAGCAAAACACCCTCAATATCCAGGTCTGGATTGAGCGATTTCTTGATTGTACGTATAGTGGACATCAAATCCGACAGTCCCTCTAAGGCAAAATACTCGCATTGGACGGGAATGAGGACTGTATCTGCGGCACAAAGCGAGTTCAGAGTAAGCATTTCAAGTGACGGAGGGCAGTCTATCAATATATAGTCATATTCGCTACGTACAGACTCTAAAGCCTTTTTCAATACATGCTCACGATCCCTGAGCGCCACAAGCTCCACTCCGGCACCTGCCAATATCTTATTTGAGGGGAGAACATCGCTGTAGGCGGTCTTTATGATAGCTTCTCCGACATTCACTTCCTCAATTAAGACGTTATATATATTGTATATGTCTTTATTTTTGTCAAGCCCCATTCCTGACGTAGAATTCCCTTGGGGATCCATGTCACAGAGCAATACTTTTGCGCCGCTTTCTTTTAGCGCCGCACAAAGATTGACGCAGGTCGATGTCTTGCCGACGCCGCCCTTCTGGTTTGCTATTGCTATAACTTTTCCCATCAAATGCTCCTCCAAAGCCTATTAGCGCATCCAAACTAGACTCAAATTGCGAAGCAATTGCGGCGGTATTTGCCGCCGGGGCGCTGCTGCGCCTAGCCCTTGTTTTAGTGATGCCTTGCTCCGGCTCAGCCGAAGCTGCCCGCATGGCGGGCAAGTAGTCCGTATAACCCAGTAAACCGAAAAGCCATCTTTTCACATTGCCTTTTCTGCCACCTGCCTTTGAACGCGTGAAATACCAGCAGTATTTCTGCAACACCCTACTGTGCCAGCCGAAAAAGCGGCGCAGGTAAAGCAAGTTTTCAGATTTCACAGACCTTAAGTACATCGTTTTTTAATAACGCCACAAAAATTGCGGTAGATTTATTCGTCCGGCAAGGCGAAAACTCGAAGGAATACCGCTGGTATTTCAAGGATTTTGAGCGAAGCCGGGCGGATTAAAATACAATAAGACTTGAGGGGTTATTAAAAAACGCTATACTCGTACGCAAAGCGTATTGGAAATATTATAGCACACATTGCTTCATTTTCAACAAAATTTTCAAAATGTTTCACGTGAAACATTTTGAAAGTTCCGCTCCACAGGTCAGCCGAATACGGCCAGGTGTTCCGAAAGAAGGCGGAATATGTGTTCTATATAGCTAGTTATTGAGTACCTCTGTTGCGTGGCCGGGCGTGGCCAGCAAAATTCTCCTTGCGTTTTCACCTGAAATTAGAGATAATAATAGATAGTTTGATAATAAGGAATGTTAGTTACATGAAAATTGGAGTTATAGGCACTGGGATTATTGCGTCAGCTGTTGTGACAGGGTTTTGTTTGAAGAGCACTGGGCATGAATTTTATCTCTCTCCGAGAAATGCGGAAAGAGCGGCCTCACTTGCAGCAAAATTCGGAGAGTGTACCGTTTGCAAGTCAAATCAAGAAGTACTCGACAAGTCTGACTGGGTATTTATTTGCCTTCACAAGAAGGATTTTGACACATTGCGTGAACTAAAATATGAAAGCGGGCTCAAAGTAATAAATATGTCGGCAGAAATGAGACTTTCGGACTTGAGTGAAATCACAGGTCCGACGGATCTGCTTGCCCATGTAATCCCGCTGCCGTTTATAGTAGCAGGGATAGGCCCGCTGCTCGTTTATCCTGAAAACAAAGAGGTGCAGGAGCTGTTCGAGGCTGTAGGCGACGTGTATTCCACCAATTCACAGAAGGATGTGCACACACTCCAAATCATTTCAGGGCTAATGAGTGCTTACAATATGCTCTTGCATGAAATTGTAAAGTTCTCAGATGAGCGCGGGGTTGAGCATGATACGTCTGTAAAATTCCTTTGTTCAATGTTTAGCGCCCTTTGCACCAGAGCAGCAGGAATTCTCAGTTGTGACCTCATTGAGCTGGCTCACGAGATGACCCCTGGCGGCTATAATGAGCAGGCGATGAATGAGCTTTTGGAAAATGGCGCAATCAGCGCGTGGCGCACTTCGCTGGACACTTTGCTGGCCCGCCTAGAAAACAGCCAAACTTAATCTCTCTGCCAAACAAGGTTAACAGCACCCGGCACGCCAAGCCCATTTCACCAGCATTCTTCATACCCCAATCAAAACAAACTCCCACAGGCACAATACCCCTGCGCACCGCATAAACAGTAAAGTTGCAGCACCTGGGGGATTAGCTTGAAAGTTTAGTTTGAAAGGCTTTAACCCGAAAGACCTACGACCCAAAAAAACTTCAAATCAGCTCCGAAAGAATGCACCGTTTGCGGCCCGCTGCTAAAAACAAAAAATAATACACGAAGCAACCATTTTTCATAGTTGTTTTGTGTCTGAAAATTATCGAAAGGAATAATCATTATTATGAGCGAAGACATTAGAAACCTTGGCCTATGGGAAGAAATTAAACCAAACCGCGACTTCATGAAGTGCAAGGAGTTCTCTGTAATCATGGAGAACAGCGACCAATCAAAAAAACTCCCGCAACCGCCACTGTGTAATGCAGCAAAAGGGGAGGTTATAACAATTTCAGCAGACTTCTCCGATGTCGTAACACATGATTCTTACTCCAAACTTCTGGATATAAGGCGTAGCGAGAGAGTTTACGACACTAATCAGCAGATGACCCAGGCTCAGTTTGCTTTCCTTCTATGGAGTTGTCACGGCATTCAAGAAATCCGCGGAGATAGCTACTGCACTCTACGCCCGGTGCCTAGCGGGGGAGCGAGGCACGCTTTTGAGCTATATATTGCAGTGCGCAATGTGGAAGGGCTCAAACCGGGCATTTACCATTATTTACCATTGGAAAATATTGGAAGTAAAGACGTGACCATCGAATTTCTGTATGAGCTGCCAAATCACGATGAAACCATTTCGGAGATGACATCAAATCAGAAATGGTCTGCAAACACTGCTGTTGTGCTGTTTTTGTCGTGTGTGGCCTATAGGGCGGAGTGGCGTTACAGCACCCTGTCCCACCGTGTCGCCCTGATTGATTCCGGGCATATCGGCCAAAACATGATGCTGAGCGTTTCTGCCATGGGCATGGGCAGCTGCAATATCGCAGCATTCAACCAAGCTCTGTGCGACAAGCATCTCGGCCTCGATGGTTTCGAGGAGTTCACAGTGTACGCCACAGCCGTAGGTTTTCCCAAAAAGACATAGCCAGCATATCTAAAGCAACCCTAGCTTAGATAAACTAAAGTATCTTCTTTAGCTCAAAGAGCAAACTCAGTGCCTCCAGCGGCGTGAGGGTATTGAGATCTGTTGCATTTAGCTTTGCGGCAATTTCATTGCCACCCATATCCAATAATGTGAGCTGCCCGGTATCCTTTTGCGGTGCCGGGCTTGTTCTTGCGGCCATTTCCCCGCCTTCAAGGGCTTTGAGTACGGATTTAGCACGCCTTATCACACTGTCCGGAACTCCCGCAAGCCCTGCTACCTCTATTCCATAGCTGTCGTCGGCACCGCCCGGGATAATTTTTCGGAGAAAAATTACATCATCGCCACGTTTTTTTGCAGAAATATTGTAGTTCTTTACGCCCTCAATTTCATGCTCTAGAGCTGTCAGCTCATGATAGTGAGTCGCAAACAGAGTTTTGGCCCCGAGCTTGCGTTTATCGGCACAGTGCTCCAAAACAGCTCTCGCTACAGACATTCCATCATAGGTGGAAGTACCCCTGCCTATTTCATCTAGTATTAGCAGACTTGAGCGCGTGGCACTTTTTAGTATGTCGGCCATTTCTGTCATTTCCACCATGAATGTGGATTTGCCCGCCGAAAGATCGTCTGATGCCCCAATCCGCGTGAACACCCGGTCCACCAGCCCGATTTGCGCTGATTTTGCTGGCACGAAGGAGCCCATTTGCGCCATGAGCACAATCAGTGCCGTTTGCCTCATGTATGTTGATTTACCCGCCATGTTCGGCCCGGTAATTATCGCTGTCCTCGAACTTCCGCTATCAAGAAATGTATCATTCGGCACAAACAGTGAACCCTGCTGCATAACTTCCACCGTGGGGTGTCTTCCGTCGGTAATATTAATTGCTCCAGATACATCTATTTCGGGCTTACAGTAGTTGTTAGCTACGGCAACCTCCGCAAAGGAACAGAAAACATCTAGTGCCGCAACGTGTTGAGCCGTTTCTTGCACCCTTCCGACTTCGGCGGCGATGGAGAGGCGTAGCTCTTCAAAAAGCCTATACTCCAACGCAGCGAGCCTGTCTTTGGCTGTAAGCAGCTCGGTTTCAAGCTCCTTGAGCTCCTGAGTTATAAATCTCTCACAGTTTGCAAGGGTTTGCTTCCTCACATAATCACCCGGCACATCCTCTGAACTTGAGCGGGGAATTTCTATGTAGTAGCCAAATACTTTATTGTAGCCAATTTTGAGTTTCTTGCCGGTGCGCTCCCGCTCCCTGCTCTCCACCGCGGTCAGGGCGGCAGAGCTATTTTCGAGCAAGCCGCGCAACCTGTCAACCTCTTCGTTGAAGCCGTCTTTGATAAATCCGCCTTCCCGCACCGAAAACGGCGGGTCATCACAAACTGTGCCATCTATTTTGTCCGATAAATCACTCAGCACATCCATAGCCCTGATTTCACAAAGCGCTTGGCCCTTCATGGGGCTTAGTTGGTGGACAAGCTCAGGCAGTGAATTTATGGAGATTGAAAGTGCCTTCAAATCACGGCAACCCGCATTTCCAAAAACAATTTTGCCAATCAGGCGCTCTAGGTCCCCGATGCCTCTTAGTGCGGCCATCAGCTCTCCTCTTATAAGCGTATCCCCCCGGAGTTCTTCAACCGCGCTCTGCCGGCGCTTTATTGGTGCCAAGCCCAGAAGCGGGCGCAGCACCCAAGTCCTTATGAGCCTGCGTCCCATGGGGGTTTTCGTCTTGTCGAGCACCCATAGCAGGCTTCCTTTTTTCTCGCCGGTTCTTATGGCACCAGCGAGTTCAAGGTTGCGCAGGGTGTTTATATCCAGCTCCATAAATGAGCCATCGGAGTTAATGCGCAGGGTGTTTAGGTGCGAGAGCTCCGTTTTTTGCGTATCAATCATATATGACAGCAGAGCTCCGGCAGCATACACCGCCGCAGGGCTTAGCTGCTGCGAAATTTCCTCTCCGAACTGCCGGGAAATGATTTCCCGGTTGTTTTCATCAAATCTTTCACCGTCACACTCGGCCAAAGCTCCGAGCCTGTTTGTAAGATGCTCTTTGAGAACCTCTACACCCACCTCATCCCCGCCTAAAATGGCTTCGCTGGGGGAGTACGCACTCAGCTCATTTTCTATATGCTGCAAATCTCCCGTGCCGAACTCCGACACAGAAATCTCACCCGTGGATAAATCGGAAAAACACACCGCAGAAGTTTTCCCCACATACACAGCACAAAGGTAGTTAGGCTTGCTCTCGTCAAGCATAGACGTTTCCATCAGGGTACCGGGGGTTATGACCCTGACAATATCCCTTGCCACAATGCCTTTGGCCGTCGCAGGATCCTCAATCTGCTCGCAGATAGCTACTTTGTAACCCTTGCTTATGAGCTTGGCTATGTAGCTCTCGGCAGAATGATAGGGCACGCCGCACATAGGGATGCGCTCATCCGGGTTCTCGTTTGCCTTGTCCCGTGTCGTCAGGACAATGTCCAGTTCCTTTGAGGCGATTCGGGCATCGTCTAGAAACATTTCATAAAAATCTCCAAGCCTGAAAAAAAGAATGCTGTCCTTGTTGCGCTCCTTTATCTCCAGGTACTGCTTCATCATGGGGGTAATCGCCCTCACCGCCTTCTAAATTTTTTAGTATCAGTTGTATTTTGCCATGGCGCTGTCCACGCCTTGGGTAATAATTTCTTCTAAGGCTCTCGCCGCCTCAACCGTTGCGGCAGTTATAGTTTTGCCATCCTCGCCACCGAGTTTTGCCAGCACCCAGTCTGCCATTTCATAACCCTCGTGGGGAGGTGAACCGACGCCTATTTTAATACGCGGAAAATCTTCCCCGC
>WQRL01000006.1 GCA_009786775.1 Oscillospiraceae bacterium | reverse complement strand
CCCCCGCAATGAGCCGTGCTGTCCGCTTATGCGCGAAGGTGGAGTCCGCCGCCGGCACAGCCCCGCTTTGCAATTATGGGACTGCTCCGGCAAATATTTGAATCATAAATAATTCTCCTGTAATATCACCAAAAATTTTGCGTCTATATTAATATAAGCGTAATAATGCTATACTGGCCTATACGAAAACCTCTAAAGGAGGGCTGAATTTGCTTGATGCTGAGATTATTGAGCTGTACCTGAGCCGCGATGAGTCTGCTATTGAAATGAGCAATAGGCAGTATGGAGCATACTGCCGGCGGATTTCTATGAATATACTTGAGAGCTTTGAAGATAGCGAAGAGTGCGTAAACGACACATGGCATAAGAGCTGGAACAGCATTCCACCGCAGCACCCTAATTCACTTGCCGCCTACTTCGGGCGTATAGTACGCAATCTCTCCATTAGCCGCTTCCGCCAAAACCGCGCCAAAAAGCGCTATGACGGAGTGCCTATGCTCCTGTCCGAGCTTGACGGCTGTCTGCCCGCCACACTTTCTGTTGAGGCTGAGATAGAAAGCCAGGCCCTGACGGACTCCCTTAACAATTGGCTGGAGTCATTGGATGCAGTTGACAGGGTTTTGTTCATGCGCAGGTACTGGTTTGGAGATTCTGTTAAGGCGCTTGCGAAGCAGTATGGCATATCTCAAAATAATGCAGCACAGTCTTTGTACAGGCTCAGGCTGGCACTGCGGAAGCACTTGACGAAGGAGGGTTTTCACTTATGAGTAGCGAAAAATTATTTGATGCCTTATCGGATGTGCGCGACGGGTTTATAACCGAAGCCCTCACTTACAAGCCGCGCAAGCCCTCCGCACATGTCATACGCTGGGTTGCGGTTGCTGCTGTACTAGCTTTGGCCGTGGGGCTTAGCACTATGTTCTTTATTGACCACGGGCTGCCCCTGCCTCCTGGCGGCACTGCCGGCGGAGGCTCTGCGGCCGTTACAGGCCCCGATAACAGCACTGTTTTCATGTCATATGCGGGACCAGTATTTCCACTCACCTTAACTGACAGTGCCGAAGGTATACAGGCGAAGCGCAGTATTACTTTTGACTTTACGGAGTTTGGGCAGCCGGGGGCCCTTGATTCGGGTATTGGGCTACATGCAAATGACATCCGCGTGCGCGATTCCTATATTCTTACAAACACAACCTCTAATGATATGACAGTACAGTTCGCTTATCCTTTTGCCGGAAGTTTTGCTGAGCTTGACAGGCTGCTTCCTACAATAAGCGTAGGGCAGGCAGGCTTGCCCGTTGCAGACACAACACTTCTCGCCGGGGCGTTTAGCGGAGGGTTTCAAGGCATCGAGGGGCATGAGGATGAATATATCAACCTACGCCTTATAACGCAGTGGCAAGACTATGTAACCCTTCTTTCTGATAGCAGTTATCTCCGCCGCGCTATGACTAAGGCCCCCAGGCTTGACCAGAGTGTAATTGTCTATAGCTTCACAGACCTTACGGCAGATCACGCAGCCTCTATAAACCCGACCCTTGCGGTAGGCTTTAATCTCGACTATAGCCGCACAACAGTACTCTCATACGGATTCCACGGAGCCTCAATTGACCCTGATGCGGGGTTTATGAGGCAGAGCTTCTCCATTCCGAGAGCAGACCTTCTAACACATGAGCGCACTTTTAAGCTCATAGTATTGGGCGACGACATAACAGATATAAATATGCTGGGCTTTGCAAACGCCGGGTGGAACCCCGATGAGGAAAGGGACGATATAACCGCTGTGATGACCCGCTCCGAAGCCCGTTTGGGGGATGTGTTTGAGCAGCTTGTAAATGAGTTTCTGGGCTTTCGCGCCCCGTATGTCCTCGGCTATGACACATGGGGGTTTTCTGCGCAGCTATTTCACCGCGCAGCAGCGGAGCTTCTGCTTGACTTTGGTATGCTAGCCGATAATACGGCCCGCCGCTATCAGACAGGCTGGCTGGAAGAAATTTTCTCAGAGGCTTTGATGATGACCAGAGTGTTTTACCTCACAGCGGAGCTCACCATACCCGCAGGGCAAAGTGTGGAAGTTACTGTAGATATGATCAAGGCGGGCAGCTTCGACTTTTTCGGTGCCGGCTCAAGAAACCAAGGTCTAACCGGCTATGACATGATGACGACGCTAGGCTCAAATCTGGAATTTACAAGCCCTATAGCCAATATTAAAGGCTATGACAGCATCGTAATAGAAAATCAAAACTTCGGCTTTGACTTAGAGCGGGGCATAACTAATGTCTACCTCGATATAAATGTCCCTAGGTATTTCATTGAGGTTGTGCGCGCCCCCTCACCTACTCGTTAATCAGATTTATAATCTCGTGTATGAGATACATGCGCTGATCTAAATCTGCAATTTTGTCAGCTATCACAGCGAGTTCATCGCTCAGATGCGTTGGGATATGCTCCCTGTACTTGTACCTGGCCTTGTGCTCAAGTGTCGCCCAGAAGTTCATAGCGCTGGTGCGCAGCTGAATTTCCACTGTGATATTTTCGCTTGCACCGGAGAAGAACACGGGCACTTCGACTATCATGTGATAGCTGCGGTAACCGCTTTGCTTGGGGGTGTTTATATAATCTTTTTCGTCTATTATGTTTACATCAGGCATTGTGCGGATAAGCTCTACAAGAAAACTTATATCCTTGGCAAAAGATGTTATGACTCTAACACCTGCAATATCCCGCAGGTGTTTTTTTGCATTCTCCGCCGTCACCTCTACTCCCGCACTATGCAGCTTCTGCGCAATGCTCTCGGGTGCCTTTATGCGGCTTGCAATGTGGTCAATGGAGCTATTTTCTTGATAACTCCTCAAATCATCATTAATTATATTGAGCTTTGTCATGAGTGCGGCCAGACCCCATTCATAGACTGACAGAAGCCTCTTTAAGTTTTCAAACTCTTCACTGCTAAATCTTGCAGACATTCTAATTGCTGCCTCCCTTCGAATTTGAGGCTATTATATTCCTAAACCGCCGGCATTTCAAGGGTTATGTGGGGGACATGTATGCTCAGGTGGACTTTTGTCTCCGGGTGTGTTACAATTTATTCACAATTCACCAAATGCTTAGGCAGGCGCTGCGGAAATCCTATGTTTTTTTGAGGAGATTTCATTATGATTATTGCGTCAACAGACAACCTCATCAAACGCTTCGGAAAATTTGAAGCACTCAAAGGTATAAACCTTGCTCTCCACGAGGGCGAAGTGTTCGGGTTCATTGGCCCAAACGGCGCGGGAAAGAGTACAGCTATCAGAGTGCTTTTAGGGATTCTGCAAGCCTCAGAAGGCACAGCGCAGATATTTGGCAAAGATGCTTGGAAAGATGCGGTGGAGATTCACAAGCGCGTTGCTTACGTGCCGGGGGATGTAAGCCTGTGGCCGAACCTAACCGGCGGCGAGATCATCGACCTGTTCACCCGTTTGCGGAAAAAAAGCGGTCAGACTCGGCGGGCACAGCTTATTAAACAGTTTGACTTAGACACATCTAAAAAGTGCCGTACTTACTCCAAGGGCAACCGTCAAAAGGTGGCTCTGGTGTCAGCGTTTGCAAGTGAGGCGGATTTGTACATATTAGACGAGCCGACCTCCGGCCTCGACCCTCTGATGGAGCAGGTGTTCCGGCAGTGCGTCCAAGAAGTAAAAGCTCAGGGCAAAACCGTTCTGCTGTCCAGCCATATTTTGCAAGAGGTGGAGCAGCTTTGTGACCGGGTGAGCATCATCCGCCAGGGCGAAATAATTGAAACAGGCACGCTGCAAGAACTCAGGCACCTGACCCGCACCAGTATTACAGTGCAAACGGAGCGCCCCTTAGAAGAACTAGGCACCCAAGCAGGGGTGCATGATATTTTAACCGAGGCCGAGGGGACAATGTTTTCGGTAGATACGAAGCTGCTGGGGCAAACAATTGAATATCTCGGACAGCATGGCATCGTTGCGCTGGAATGTACGCCGCCGACTCTGGAGCAGCTCTTTATGCGGCACTACGAATAGGGGGCGGTGACTATGCGTGGTTTATATTCCGGCACCCTATCTCTGGTGCGGTTTATACTCCGGCGGGATAGAGTGCGGCTCTCCGCCTGGGTTTTGGGCATAGCATCGTTTACTGTGCTATGCGTGCCGCTGCTTGCAGATATGTTCGGCACACAAGAAGAACTGCAAGGCATGGCTGTTTTAATGCAAAACCCTGCTTTAACCGCTATGGTAGGGCCTGTCTACGGTTTGGACAATTTCACTGTTGGCGCAATGTACACAAACTCCATGCTGGTGCTGATGGCCATGCTGACAGGTGTAATGAATATCTTTTTTGTCACCCGCCACACACGTCATGACGAAGAGTTAGGCCGCTTAGAAATGATAAAAAGCCTTCCCGTAGGATGCTTGTCCAACTTGGCTGCAACTATGTTTGTCGCAGTGAAATCCAACATACTTCTGGCGCTCCTTATAGGGTTTGGAATTGCAGCGTTCGGCGTGGAGAGCATGGGGCTTTCAGGCTCTTTGCTTTTCGGCACTGCTATGGGTGCTGCCGGCCTGGTGTTTGCCGCTGCTACTGCCGTGTTCTGCCAGCTTTGCAGCAACAACCGCACGGCTTCAGGCCTGTCCCTTGCGTTTTTGTTAGGAGCTTATGTGCTCCGTGCAGTAGGGGATGTGAGGGCGGAGACCCTGTCACTAATATCACCTCTGGGCCTTGTGTCGCGGGCGCAGGTATATGTAGAGAATTATCTATGGCCGGTTTGGATTTTGCTAGGGGCATTTGCAGTGTTTGCTGTACTTGCATTTATACTCGCCCGGGCGCGTGACTTAGGTCAAGGGGTTATCCCAGCCCGCCCCGGAGCACACCACGGTGGCCGTACGCTCTCAAGCCCCTTAGGCCTTGCGCTGCGCCTCTGCCGCAGCACGCTGCTTGCTTGGGTTGCAGTTGTGGTTATATTCGGCGTTATGTACGGTTCTGTGATTAACGAGGTGGATACTTTTATTGAGGGAAGCGAAATGCTTCAGGCCATGTTTACAGCAGGCGGCGGGGATAGCCAGTCTTTCACAGACCAGTTTGTGAGCCTTCTTATGATGATAATGGCTGTGGTCGCGGCGATTCCCGTGGTGAGCCTGATGCTCCGCATATGGGGCGAAGAAAAACAGGGATACACAGAGCAGATTTACTCTACCGGCATATCCCGCATTAGATTGTTCGGTGTGTATTTGGGCACAGCGTTTGCTGCAAGCGTAGTGCTTCAGTTTCTATCCATCCTGTCCTTTTGGGCTACAGCGTCTATAACATCAGATACCACCCCTTCATTTGGGGTCTATCTTCAAGCCGCTATGAACTACCTCCCCGCTATGTGGGCACTCCTAGGGCTCACGGCAGCTTTGGTAGGCATCGCTCCATCCAAAACAGCAATCAGTTATGGATACTTGGGTTTTAGCTTCTTTGCAGTCTATGTGGGTACTTTGGCCGATTTACCGGACTGGGTGCTGGGACTATCGCCCTTTTACCACATCCCCCGCCTGCCTGAAGAAGAACAGGCCTGGGCCCCGCTAGCAGTGCTTACAGGGCTTTCAGCCCTACTGATGGCGCTTGGCTTCATAAGCTACCGGCGTCGGGATTTAAGGAGTGGGTAGGAGGGATATTATGCAACCCTCTGTTTATGAAGAGATAGAGCACGCAACCTTTCCCGTTAGATTAAATAAGCCGCATAGAGTGGCACTGATTTTATTCCGTTTTCAAAGCCGAAGTTCTTTCCTGATATTCTTATGGCATATTCCGGATTGTATTTTAAGATAAAAGAGTTTAGGCTTCTGGAGCGCGTGTTTTCCTTTGCTTTTACCTCGATTGGAATATTCTTACCGTCTTTCACTATGACGAAATCAACTTCCGCTATGGAATCCGACTCCCAGTAAAACAGCTCATAGCCATTGCTTGCCAGCGTATTTGCAACATAATTTTCAGTAAGGCCACCCATGAAAGTTTGATCAAAGGCCCCCATACTTGAAGCGGTAAGACCCGCTCTATGGCTGCATAGGCCAATGTCGCCCATGTAGAGCTTGAAAGACGACACATCTTTTGAAATATTAGGCGGCATGTTTCCTGCTGTAATTTTTTCACATTTAAGCACAACTCCCGCCCGGATCAACCAGTCAATTGAGTCACCAAAAAGGCTTGCCCTGGCTCCCTTTTTAATTAGCTTGTACTGGAACTTCTTATTTTCTTTGGCAAGCTGCGGCACTATTGATTCATATGTCATTATCGTCTTAATGCTCTGTGATTTCTCAGAATATTTTGTCATGTCGGATGTATTCGTGTCCAGAATGATTCTTTGAATTTCACTGTAGCTGAGCAGTTTATCATGACTTGCATAATTTAGCACAGCCAGCGGCATACCTCCTACCAAGATGTATTCACGGTATAATGCGAGCAAGCTCTCATGCAGAGTTTTCTCAACCGGCCTATCTGTTAGAAAGCATTCTTCAATCAAATCTGCAAACGCCGCCCGGTCTGATACCCACAAAAATTCTTCAAAGTTTAATGGGTGCATCATCTTAGTTATCACCTTTCCCACAGGGAAAGAATAATCCTTTGAAGTAATATGCACACCCAGGAGCGAGCCCGCGCCAATGACATGGTATTCAGGCGCTTCCTCACAAAAATATTTCAGCGAGGTAAGCGCCCGGTTGCAACTTTGTATTTCATCGAAAATAATCAACGTATCATCAGGCTTTACTGACAAATTGAAATACTTCTCAATTTTGGGGATGAGTTTGAGCGGACTTATGCTCTCGGCAAATAATTGTGATAATGTTGGGTCTGACTCAAAATTTAGATATATGGTGTTCCTGTAATGGGTCGCACCAAATTCTTGAAGTGCATATGTTTTGCCGATTTGCCGCGCGCCGTAAAGGAGCAACGGCATTCTTTCACACCCTAGTTCCCTCCACCACTTAAAATATGCTTCAACTTTCCGTTTCATCAGTATCCTCCGAGCATTTAATGCCCTTAGTATAGGGCTACTTTCGAAATAAGTCAATTAAAATGTCAAAAAATACATTTTTAGGCACTTAAAAGTGTCCGGATTTACATTTTTAATCACCAACTTGCTTACAAGCGTGAGTGAGTTCCTGCAAGTTTAGCACGGCAAGGTCATTACAAATCTGGCTCCGCCCGACTGCGCATTTTCTGCCCTGACTTTGCCGCTGTGCTGCTCGGCGATTGATTTCACTATGGACAGGCCTATTCCCGTGTGGCCGCCCTTACCTTTGTAAAAACGCTCAAATACATGCGGGAGAGTTCCCGCATCAATCCCCTCGCCATCGTCTTTGACACTCAGCTCAATTAAGCCTGCATATTTGTGACAGGACAGGACAATCTCTGCTTTTGCGTACCGGATTGCATTTGAGAGCATATTGTCAATGGCTCTTGAAATCAAATCCTGCACACATGTTAGATTTATTTCCTCTTCACCAAAGTCAAATGCTATCCGCAGATTATTCTTCTCCGCCAGCGCCTGCTGCCTGCTTGCACAGCCTCTTATAAGCTCTGTTAAGTTCACAGGCTCTCTGGTGTATGCAGTTGTTATGTTGTCAATCTTGGCTATATACAGCAGATCTGTCACAAGGTCAGAGAGCTTATCTGTTTCTTGCAGAATTGTTTCCCCTGCCTGCTTGGGATCCATCACATCGAACACAATCCCCTCTGCATGGCACTTTATGGACATCAGAGGAGTGCGCAGCTCATGGGAAGCATTTTGAAAAAATGTCTTTTGCTCATTGTCATAAATTCCCAGCCGCCTCACCGATTCATTGAGGGCACTGTTTAAGTCCTCAAGCTCCTGCTCCCTAAAAACAAAATTATTCGGCGTAAAATCCCCTCTGCCTATATTTAGGGCAAACTTGTCGAGTTTCTCTATTGGCCGGGTGATGGAGTTTGACAGAAAATATGTGGCGATTACGGCGATGAAAAAAATCACGCCGATAAGCGCAAACAGCACTAAGTTTGCCCTGCCGTAAATATGCTGCGCGAGAGCCATATCATAGGTTTCCACAGCCTCAACGAGCTCCAGTGCCATATTGGCAAACACCCCCGTGATTAAAAATGACACAAACAGCAGGGCTGTGAACGTGCCTAGTATCCTCCTGTGTATCTTAATTTTCTTTTCACTTCTTATCCCGCCCGCTCTCATGAGTTTCTCTCCTTCTCAAACTCAATGCGCCTGAAAATGGCTTCAACGCGCTTGACAAGCGCCATCGGGCTAAAAGGCTTAGACAAATAATCATCGCTGCCCAAGTCCAGCCCCGTGGCATAGTCTAAGTCACTGTCACGCGCTGATAAAATTATAATCGGCACAGTGCTGATTTTGCGCAGTTCCTTACACACCACAAAGCCGTTTGAACCCGGCATCATAACATCCAAAACCACCAGGTCTGACGGCTTATCCGCAAATGCCTCCAAGAGTAAATCCCCATTTTCAAAGTCTGAAACCTCAAAGCCGGCTTTTTCCAAAAATGCCTTAATTGCAGTCCTGATGCTGCCCTCATCGTCGGCAATGTAAATTGTTTTTGTTTCGCTCATATTATATAAGTCCTTTTTTGTTTTTAGTAATTGTACTATGAAAATGTCAATAGGGCAAGATGGCGGTTTTTATATCTTTTATTGTAGTATCTTGGCAATAGCAGTATAATAGCACTATGCTATCTCTGGTGCGGGCTATACGATGTGTATAATAATCTTGTAAAGTGACATAAATCAAGCGGCATTCTCATGTAAAAATTCGGCGAAATTTTAAGTAGGCGGTGACTGTAATGAGAAGAACACGAGTACAAAATCACTTGGCAAATATTGGCATAGCCTTAGTAATCTCCATGTCCATACTGATATTTATAGCATCTTTTTTCCCTATGGCAAGGCTTCATGACATTATTTTCTACGCAGAAATAAGCCGCTTTGTCCAGCGCATAATGTCACTTACACTGCTTGTAATTGCATGGAATCTCCACATGCGTAAGAGATTTGCGTGGACACTCTGTATCGCTTTGCTCTCTGGCAGGCTATTTCTTAACCTCGTGCTCCACCACCATGTGGTAAGCCTAATTGCAACTATTTTTGAAGCGCTCGCTCTTGTGATACTGCTGATTAGCTACAGCCAGTTTAGAAGGCCCTCAGACAGGTTATCAGTAAAGCGTTCTGTTTTTGCCGCAGTAGCTGGACTGGCCACTGTGCTTACCGGTGCTGCAATAGGGCGCTTTAGCTTGAGCCAGCACGCCGGAGAAAGTCCAGCTTTTTCTGATAGCCTTATGGAAACAATAGGAATAATTTTTGGTGAGAGCGCCGATTTCCCCGCCTATGACAGGTTTATACTATACTTCGTTTGGGCATGTGCGGTTGCCAGCGTAATTTTAGTTTTGCACTCAGCCATAATAAACAAAATCAAAACAGATGAAGAGAGGGCCAAAGCTCGTGAGCTGGTATTAAAGTATGGTCAAAACTCAGCATCATACTTAGTTTTGGAAAACGACAAGACCTTGTTTTTTGGCGAGAAAGTACCAGGCGTAGCCGCCTATGGCGTTGTGGGAAATGTTGTAACTGTCTGTGGCGACCCTGTTTGTAAGCCGGAGCATTTTGTTCAGTTTCTGTCTGAGTTTAGTAATTTCTGCTTAGACTGCTCCTACCAATGCGTTTTTATCGGCACCACCGGTACATTTTTAGAGCAGTATGAAATGATGGGATACGGTCATATTAAAGCGGGGGAAGAAGCTCTGTTCTCCCTTGACGGCTACGGCTTAGCAGGCGGCAAGATGCAGAAGCTGCGCGCTCTTATAACCCACGCAAGCAAAGAAGTCACAACCCATGAGTACAATCCGCGTGAAGCGAAATGCGTGCAAATTGAAAAGGAAATAAATGAGGTTTCAGCGGCATGGCTTGAGGGCAAAAAAAGCGGCCAGCTAGGCTTTTCCGTCGGCGGAGTTAATCTTGACGACCCTATGGACCGCAGGTATTTTTATGCAAGGGATAAAGATGGAAACATAGTTGCCTTCAACGTGTTTTTGCCATTTAATAACTTTGACGGTTACTTGGCCGACGTGACCCGCAGAGTCCCCCATGCACCGGGTGGCGTTACGGAAAAACTGGTATATGACGGCTTTATGGCGTTTAGGGATGAGGGTGCTCACTGGGGCAGCATTGGGCTTGCAACGCTTGCAAATGTCAGGGAAGAGGGCGGCAAAGATGACTTAACGGTAAAGTTTTTGGAATTTGTATATGAAAAGTGCAATGGCTTCTATGGATTTAAGGATTTGCACCACGCAAAAGAAAAATATAACCCAACACTGTGGGCTCCGGGATATTTCGTCTACTCGGCCAAGACCATTACACCGGAAATCGCATACGCCGTGGTAGCAATTCAAAATCCCGGAGGGATCAAAGACTTCCTATTATCAAGCGTTAAGGCTCATTTCAAGTAAGTCAAAATAGCGCTCCAAAATAGCACAAAAAAAACTACTTGACAAACCGCCCGCTTTGTATTGTTGTATCACTAGACTAACACAATAACACAGGAGGTGCTACTATGACTTGGACCTTTACGCCGGACCGGCCGATCTACTTACAGCTACAAGAGCAATTTAAGCTGGCGATTGTTTCAGGGCTATTTAAGCCCGGGGGCAAAATCCCTGCCGTGCGGGAACTTGCAGAAGATGCTTCGGTCAATCCTAACACGGTGCAAAGGGCTCTTACAGAGCTTGAGCGGGACGGTCTCGTCCACACCCAGAGAACTAGCGGAAGATTTGTAACGGAGGATGTTACGGTGATTGAAAAAGCAAAAAGCGAGATGGCGATGGAGCTAATTGATGTGTTTCTAGAAAAAATGGCGGCAATCGGCTATGGCAAAAGCGAAACCGTCAAAATAATTTCTGAAAAAGAGGAGGTAAGCGCTCATGCCAATTCTTAAGTGCAGTTCATTGCATAAGGTGTATGGCCACACAGTGGCGCTCCGTAATGCAGACCTAGAGATTGAGCCCGGCAGGATTGTCGGCCTGCTAGGCCCAAACGGCAGCGGCAAGAGTACGCTGATTAAAATTTGCACAGGGCTGCTCACGCCATCATCAGGCTTCGTTCAGATTGGCGGCAGTAACCCAGGCCCTGAAACAAAAGGAATTGTGTCATACTTGCCGGAAAATAGCTATCTGAACAGTTGGATGAAGGTTTCGCACATGATTTCATTTTTCAAGGATTTTTACAGCGACTTCAATATGGCCAAAGCCACTGAGATGTTAAGCAACCTAAACATAAACACAAATTCCACGATTAAGTCTTTGTCAAAAGGCACAAAGGAGAAGGTTCAGCTTATTTTAGTTATGGCCCGCGATGCCAAGCTGTACTTGCTCGATGAGCCCATCGGCGGCGTGGACCCTGCGGCGAGGGATTACATACTTAATACAATAATCAAAAACTACAACCCAGAGGCTTCGGTGGTAATTTCGACTCACCTGATTTACGATATTGAGCAGGTGCTTGACGATGTGATTTTCCTCAAAAACGGCGAGGTCGCCCTGAGTTCATCGGTGGATGATCTCAGAGAGCAGCGCGGGATGTCAGTCGATGCGTACTTTAGGGAGGTGTTCAAATGTTAGGCAAGTTGATGAAATATGAGTTTATGGCTCTGGGGCGGATTTTTCTGCCACTGTTTGCGGCGCTGATTATAATGTCCTTAGTTAGCAGCCTCTTCGGTTATCTTCAGCTCACCATACCGACAGGTCTCGGAATTTTTGTAGCAGTTGTCCTGATTATCGGTATTGCAGTTATCTCGTTTATAATAACAATACAGCGGTTTTGGACAAACCTTCTATCAAATGAGGGGTATCTCACCATGACGTTGCCTGCCAGCGTTGATAGCATAATTTTAAGCAAACTGTTTGTTTCGGCGATTTTGTTCATTGTGAGCGGAATTGTTGTAATGGGTTCAATCCTCATAATGGGCGGTGCCTGGATGGGCTTTGGGAGCATTTTGGACATGTTCATACGGGCTTTTGAAAACGCTCCATTTAACAGTTATCAAATGGTGATTTTCTTACTACAGAGTTTGGCCTCGGTGATATTGGGCTCATTTTCTTTCATTCTCCTGATGTATGCTTGCATGTCGCTGAGCATGCTTGTAAACAAGAACCGCTGGCTGATGGCGTTTGGTTCGTACATAGCCATCACCACAATTTTGCAGGTAGTAGCAGTTCTGATAGCGACAATCATTGCAGCTCTTGGCTTTCATGATCGCTTAGATGGAGTTCTCAACTCGTTCTTAATGAATTTCTCACTGTTCGGCCAGTTTCAGTTCTTGTCATGGTCAGTGGTGGGCGTCACGCTGGTTCTCTGCGTGGTCTACTATCTAATCACGCGCCACATGCTGAGCAAGAGGCTTAATTTGCAGTAGGGCTCAGCGGGTTTGAACTTAAGGGCTATCGGCCATGATTTTTGAAGTCATGACCGGTAGCCTTTGTTTTTGTTTATCCGGCAAGTCTTTATGGTGGCTTTTCGGTTATGCGCTTACTGTCTTTTGGGGCTGACTGTTGCAAACCCTACGCCGCCAGGAAGTTGCAAGGCAGGGCCCTACGCTTCGGCAAAATGCGTCATGGCCTTCGTCAGTCACGTCTTTTCTGGTGGAAACTTGACGGCACAGCCTAAACCTGTGTTCCAGACTCCGGCCACGCCACATTCCGCCGGAGCGTAGGGCCCTGCCTTGCAACTTTCGGGCGGCTGGCGTGTAGCAGCGTATGCAGATGGCTGGTTTTCTCAATGAAAATATCGAGTGTGCAAGTTCTGCACCCTGAAATGCAAAAGAGAAAATAAAATATTTCACCGTCCAACTGTGTCTTTTTCGTGAATATTTCATGTTTGTCGCCAAAATTGCCCACTTATTAATAGAAAAATGTATAACTACACACTTTTGACCGCAAGGGTTCGCTATTGTAGGATGACAAGGTGGCAGCGGTTTGCTACAATGACGGTCGGAACATTTCTAAACTGAACACACTACTTGTCAAATACTTGAAAAGATAAAATTTGAAGGGGGGATATGGATGAAGAAAAAATTATGCGCTTTTGTTTCCGTTTGGTTATCAGTTACACTCCTGCTGTCCAGCGGGGCGGTGGCAACAAGTGTTGAGCCCTTGTTGCCGGAAGATGTTGCTGCAAACACATCACTTTTTTATCATGTTCGGCGCGGTGTACAGCTTGGGCTTATTAAAGGGGTGTGCGGAGAGAGCTTTCGATTTGCGCCGCACCGCAACATAACAAGGGCAGAGTTTATAACTATGCTTGGGAGGCTATATGAGCATAGCCATGAAACTATCGGCACACCGGGCGAGGGTTTGTTTTATGAGCGGTATCTCAATTGGGCTGTGGAAATGGGGGTCATACGTGGCAACGAAGACGGTGACTTAATGCCGCATTCGTATATTAGCTCTGAGCAGATAGTGGTGATTATTTACCGATATGTTACGAAAGTGCTTGGGCTGACATGGGATGCACTTCAAAGGCCGGAAAATCATTCGCCGCTTAACAATCTCCTTACCCATTTTTATACATGGCCGGATATTTCCGACTGGGCACTAGCCCCTGCAAAAGCCCTTGGTGAAGCGTGTTTCATTTTGCCGTTTCGTGCGAATTTCAGCCCACAACGTAGTGCATTGCGTGCGGAAGCGTTAATAGTACTTGTTCGGCTACAAAACAGAATGAGCCTCGTGTTGGATGAAAGTGTAGCTCAAACAACAGAGACATACTTCGTCGAGAGGTTCAACATATTCAGCTTCTACTCTTATCCCATGCGTTGGGCGGGATTTACATTCCAGCTTGTGGATGGGATAGATGTTTCGCTTGAAGGGCATAATATTTGGGTGCTGACACCATCCACATCAATTTTTCAAGCACCCACGTTAGGTGACATAATTGGATTTGTTGAACCGGAGATGATTCTATATGTTGAGCCTGATCACGTTATCTATCTTCAGAGAGTGGGCACTTCCTCTCCTGATTGAACCTGAGTTATGTTGAAATGCAGCATGAAATAAGGTGGGATATTTGAAAGGAGGATATGGATGAAAAAAAAATTGTGCAGGATTGTTCCACTGGTGTTAATTACTGTGCTCTTATTATCAAACTGGGCATATGCGACAGGCAAACCTCACGAGATAAGAGAAAGTGCTCAAATGCCAATAGTTGAGTTTGAAGATGTTTCTCCTGATGATCGGTTTTACAGATCTGTGCTGACGGGTATCCGCCTCGGGATTATCCAAGGTGTGAGCGAAGAAAATTTTCGATTTGAGCCAGAGCGAGTAATAACACGAGCGGAATATATTTCCATGCTGGGGCGGATGCATGAGTATTTTAATGAACCAATTGGCACACCCAGGGAAGGCTTGTTTTATGAGAGGTATTTAGTCTGGGCAGTTGAAGCGGGAATTATCCGTGGCAACGAACACGGCGATTTGATGTCTCATGAGTTCCTCACAAGAGAGCAGATGATAGTTATTGCGAATCGTCATCTTGCTGCCTTCGGCTTATGGAGAACGGTCGTTTCAAATTTTTGGAGTAGCATACCTGTTGGCATGTTTCTTTTAGATATCACGATGCATAATGATACCGATATATCTTATTGGGCACAAGATTCAGTGGATGCTTTTGGTAGCATCCACCTCCTGCCTGTTGACAATCTGTACTTCAGGCCACAGGACATTGCTACCCGTGCCGAGGCATTGTCTTTTATCACAAGTGTATCAAGATGGTTGATTGAATGACTTACTTGAGTAATTAACGATAGCGGCTTTCAGACCCCGCACTGCTTGAGTTTATTGGCTCCTGCCATGATTTTGAAATTATGGCAGGGGCTCTTTTTTGTGTAAAAACCGAAAACAAGGTTTTGCACAGAAAACTATCATCCGCCGGCAATGGGCGAGGCATAGGGCTGCGCTTCGGCGGGATGTGGCGTGGCCGTAGTCTGGAACACAGGTTTTGGCCAGCTATAAAGTTTCCGCCAGAAAAGAC
>WQRL01000005.1 GCA_009786775.1 Oscillospiraceae bacterium | reverse complement strand
GTCTTTGGTAGTTTTCGGCTGCGGCGGTGTGGGCATGAGCGCTCTTATGGCTGCCAAAATTTCGGGGTGCAGCACTATAATCGGTGTCGATGTCGTCCCGTCACGCCTTGAGATGGCGCTTGAAGTCGGTGCAACACACGTACTTAACGGCAAGGAATGTGATGTTGTAGAAGAAATAAAGGCCCTAACCGGCGGTGGAGCGAACTTCAGCATAGAATCCTCAGGGATACCGGCACTCACTTTACAGGCGCTGGCATGCCTGCGCCGCAACGGCCTTGCGATTGTCGCAAGTGTTACAGGCCCTGCTGAAATAAGCCTGCCCCTTGAACCACTGCTTATGAATCCCAGCGTCACGCTAGCAGGCCTCACTGAGGGTGGCGCGAACCCGCAGGTATTTATTCCCAAGCTGGTGCAATATTACAAGGAAGGCCGGCTGCCTGTTGACAAGCTGGTAAAATACTACAGCTTAACTGAAATAGACAAAGCTCTGCAAGACGCTAAAAGCGGCGTTACAATTAAACCTACAATAAGGTTTTAAGATACGCTGTTTATAATAAAAAATAATATTTGGAGGAGTTCACATGCTATCACTTAAGGAAAATTTCTTTGAGACCTACAAAAACGGAAAGCCGGATGCGTTTGTACCGGAATGGAAACCATTTCCACAGGTTTGGGACCCCATTTTCTTTCACATGAATCCGGTCACTCCCGGCGGCCCGCCGGTCAAAAACCCACTAGGAATCACTCTTTACTGGGGCGAAAATGAACCCGGCGCCATGCCAATTATTAACGATGAAACCAAAGTGGTCAAAGATGTCACAAAGTGGCGCGACTATGTTAAGTTCTTTGATTACCGCGATATCGATCTCGACTGGACACAGGCCAAGGCCGACGCTGAAAAAATCCGTGAAGAAGGCAAGTTTGTCATGGTCTGGAATGTTACCGGCCTGTACGAAATGAGCCACTTCCTAATGGGCTTTGAGGACACCTTGATAAATCTGTTTGAAGAGCCTGAGGCTATGCATGATCTTATCGGAGCTATAAAAGATTTCAAGCTCTCACAACTTGAATATCTTATTGACGAAATAAAGCCCGATGTTGTCCTTACTCATGACGACTGGGGCAGCAAGAACTCACTCTTTATGTCACCTAATCTCTGGCGCGAGTTCTACAAAGAGCCTTGGAGAGAAATCGCAACGCTGATAAAGAGCAAGGGTTGTGTCATGATGCACCATGCAGATAGCTTCTGCGAGCCTATCGTCAAGGACATGGTTGAAATCGGAATCGACTTCTGGCAAGGTGTTCTGCCAACAAATGACATACACAAAATCAAGAAAGAAACCGAAGGCAAAATGCTCCTCATGGGCGGCATTGACGTAACAAAAATAGACGTGCCTAACTGGTCTGAAGAAGTTATCCGCGCAGAAGTCGCCCGCGCCTGTAAGGACTACCACGAAGGTGGCATGTTCATCCCTGCCATGACCATGGGCGGCGAAGGCAGCCTCTATCCGGGAGTAGACGATATTGTTGTCGACGAAATCATAAAACAGAGCAAAATTTACTTCAAATAAATAGGAGTATATCAAATGAACGGAAAACTCACCGGGAAGGTCGCTCTAATCACCGGCGGCGGCAGTGGCATAGGTGCCGCAATAGCAAAGCGCTTCGTCGCTGAAGGCGCAAAAATCGTCATTACAGGCCGCCGCACAGAGGCTCTTGCTGAAACGATGGCTGCACTGCCTGAGGGCACCGCACTGCCATTTGCAGGAGATGTAAGAAATCCAGAGGACGCAAAGGCCATGGTCGAAGCAACTGTAAAGTTCGGCGGCAAAATTGATGTCCTTGTAAATAACGCGGCAATTGATCCTGCCGGAACAGTCGTGAACATCCCGATTGAACTTTTTCAAAGCGTTATTGAAACAAACCTGTATGGCCCGTTTTACACAATGAAGTACGCTATTGAGCACATGACTAACTCAGGCGGCGGCTCAATAGTCAACATAGCTTCGCTTGCGGCACTGCGCCGTATTCCGGCGATGCCCGCATACTGCGCTTCAAAGTCAGGGCTCATCGGACTCTCACAGACGGTGGCGCTAGATCACGGCAAGGACAACATCCGCTGCAACGTGGTAGCACCAGGTGCCACGGCAACTGCGATGCTTGAAAACTCCATGTCAGGCCTGGCAAAATCTCTAAATACTGACGGTGCTGGAGCACTCAACTACATGACCCGCTTCAACCCGATCCCCCGCCCTGCCACACCTGAGGAAATAACAGGAGCGGTTGTGTTCTTTGCAAGCGATGATTCTGCTGTTATCACAGGCACTGTGCTTCCGATAGATTCAGGCTCATGTGTCGTAGACCCCAACGGCGCGGCATTATCAGGAATGAATTGGGGCGATGCTGACTAACGCACCGCTCCCAAGCACCCACTGAATAGTTGCGCTACATTATGGAGGAATGAAATTGAACGAAGTTATCATTACACGCCACGGCGATGGCAAGCTAGCTACAAAGACTTTTTTTGCCGACGAAGCCGGCTTTAGCGTTGCATCTGTCATTGTAATGGGGCAAAAGGAATGCGTCCTGATTGACTGCCAGTGGACCCGGGCCAATGCCCACAGAGTTATCGCTGAAATACTGGAAACAGGGCTTGAGCTAAAAGCTGTGTTCGCAACGCATCTACACCCCGACCATTACTGGGGCCTTGGCGAAATTGAACAGGCTTTTCCCAATGCAAAATGCTACATGCTGCCGGACGAAGTCGATAAATATTCTGACCAGTATCAGAAGAAGCTCGACGACTGGATTGATATAATTGGCGAAGGCAATCTCTGCCGCAAGCCATGTCAAAACCTGCTCCCGCTAAGCGATTACTATATCGAACTTGACGGCGAGCGCATTGAAGTCATTGAGCACGTCATGGGTGATTTGAAATGGAACTCCGTCGTGTGGATTCCGTCAATCAAAACACTTATCGGCAGCGATGTAATATTCAACGAAGCTCACCCCTTCACATGTGAAGTTAGCTCTGAGCAAAGACTTCAGTGGATAACTGACCTTGAGAAGCTGGATAGGGAGCTTCAGCCCGAAGTAGTAATTCCGGGGCACAAGAAGTATGGCTGTCTGCTTGACCGCAGCAGCATAAAGTACACCATCGACTATCTAAAGGCGACACAGGAAGAGCTGGAGAACATAAAAGGCCTTGAAAAAGAAATCGGCTCTGCGGTGTTCTTCTATGCAATGGAGAAGCGCTTCCCCAACAATGCCATCAGCATGTACAGCAACGATATGAACGCCAAAGTATTCAGCGGCGAACATGTCTGGGAATGGGAATCCGACGAGCGTAAAGCCGAAAGAGAAAACTAGCAGCTTTTAGCAGCTTGCGGTTTCACAAAATTTTATAGTAATAACCTAACAATAGCCGGTCTTGGTTTCGCAACCAAGACCGGCTATTACGTTACTTATTCTATTATACCGCAGGCCTTACTGATAATCGTCATAGACTTCTGCAAGTAGCTTTGTTGCTGTTGCTTCGTCTATTTTTACCGGGCCCAAAGTGGAGAGATGATTTGCCGTGACTTCCGGCGCAAAGCTCAGAACTTTCTCACGTTCAAATCCCATTTCTTTGAGCGACTTAATGCCTACCTTGCGCATTAGCTCCCTAATGCCGTCAGCGACAATCTTTCCGAGCTCTTCGCCGGTTTCTTTGCCTGTGAGCGGAAGCCCCATTGCCTTGGCAATCACGCTGATGCGCTCGGGTACAGCTGGAGCTATTACAGCCATCGCCGCAGGGAGTGCCAGTGCGCAGTTTTGTCCGTGGGCCGTATGGAAGTTGCAGGAAAGGGCATCCGCAATTGCGTGACCGACATGTACAATCGGGTTGTTTATGCACAATCCGCCCCAGTTTGCCGCAAGTGCCATTGCGCTGCGCGCCTCTGCGTTATCGGGTTCATCACAGCAAACCGGCAGATATTTTGTTATTTTTTCAATTGCCGCCGCAGCGAACAGATCTGAATGTGGATTTGCCAAAATGGTCGTCATTCCCTCTGCCGCGTGTGCAAATGCGTCCATGCCTGTCGTCGCCGTTATTGATTTAGGAACTGAGAACATCAGTTCAGGATCTATAAGAGCAAGCGAAACATTTACAAATACGCTCCATTTTACATTCAGGTCAGGCAGCGAGATTACCGCTACCGTAGTGCTTTCGCTGCCTGTCCCGGCAGTTGTCGGAACCAAAATCAGCGGGGCCTTCGTGTCTACAAATATAGGCGGGCCTTGAATGTACTGTCTTACCGGACCAGGATTTGTGAAGAGTATTGAAGTTGCCTTGGCCGTATCTAGGCTGCTTCCTCCGCCGATTCCGACAATACCGTCCGCATTTTGCTCCTTAGCAAGCGCTGCCGCCTCGTCTACGCAACTGTCAGGCGGATCGGCCAAAACGCCGTTATAGACCACATAGCCCACACCTGCCTCATCAAGGCTCTTTTTAGCCTTTTCAACTATACCTGCGTCTTCAATTCCTTTTTCGCAGATAAGCAAGACTTTCTTGCAGCCCAATCCCTTGGCTCTTTCGCCAAGAACGCTAATTGCCCCACACCCAAATACTATTGGTGCTGGTACTGAAAATTCTGTAAACAATGAATTTCCCTCCTGTTATTTATTTTATGCCATACACAAAACCTGACATGGGAACCGCTTTCTTGTCAGGTTTTGTGGTTTGATAACCTTGCTAGTTCAGTGAATTTGCTTAGCCGTAAATGTCCTTTATAACCGTTTCCAGCCCGCCGAGCTCTTCAAGCGCAGTTTTTGACGGGATCAGGGTTTTCAAATCCCAATCCATTTTCTCAAAGAACATGTCCGCGAGTTTTTCGTTATCAACGCTAAGGCCTGTATGCGGCCCTTCGCTCATCGCCGGCTTGCCTATTAGGCGGCCTGAGATGTTGTGATCCTCGCGCTTTATGCCCTCCCTAAGATTAAACGCATGGCGCATTGTGTAAGACCGCAGGCCTAGTTTGCGAGCATTGTCGCCTGTATAGTCCACACCGATAACTGCGGTAAGTATTCTGTGTGTAACCCCACCCGGGAATGCAAAATCTGCAAACTCACAAAATCCGCCGATGTTCAAAATCTCTTTTTCGTAGACCCCGTGAACATCGCGTTCGGCTTGCTCTTTGTCGTTAAAGTCATATTTGACCTCCAGCGGCAGCATGGCGTATGGCGGGGTAAAGCCCTGTCCGCCCTTAACATGGCGCCCAGGAGTTGGATCATACTGATATGTACGGGCAAGCCCGGGGCTCAAACGCGGGTCATGGGCCGGGGCTTCTATGCCTCCTGCGTGCATAACAAATTCTTCTCCGCGGCCAAAATGCCTTGCTGCGGCCAAAGCTCCCTCATTTAAGACCAGCGCAAATTCGGAACTTCCTTTGCACATGGCTTCGGCAAGAGCTGCCACACCTTCACAATTACCCCAAGAGAGGTCTATTCCGCCTGTTTCCTCTTTGGAGAATAATCCATTGTTATAACATTCCATTGCCCAAGCGATTACACCGCCTAGAGAAATACAGTCAAAACCATATTCATTTGACAAATAGTTTAGCCAGTTTACAACCTCAGGGTCTCCGATTTGGAGATTTGAGCCGAGCATTGCGTTTGCTTCATACTCAGGGCGGCCTGTTTCTTTAATGGGGTATTTGCCGCCGCTTATTTCATAAATTGCCCCACAGCCGACATGACAGGTGTCACAAGCATATTTCTTTTTCTTCCAGCGCTTGTCCATCTCCTGTGAGGATACCGCTTTAATCTGCTCGTCAGTAAGGTCAGAGGGCAGGCCTCCCCAATTTCTGACACCTGCATCACCCATGTGTACTGCACCCTCATAGGTTCCTCCGGTGCCATGCTCTTTGAACATCGCAAAAACATTGTCGGCTGTCGGTCCATTTTTCGCCCACTCGCCGATCTCCTTATTGATTGCGAGAATATCTTCCTTGCTCGCTACTTCAACTTTATTGCTGCCACGGCAAACCAGCGCCTTAAGGTTCTTGTGCCCCATGACAGCACCTAGGCCTCCCCGGCCTGCTGCACGGTGGGTGTCGTTCATTACTGCTGCAAATTTCGACTTGCGCTCACCCGCCGGCCCGATGAGGGCTATGCCAACTTTCTCGTCTTTTAATCCTTCTTTTATAGAATGTTCTGCGGCTTCTATGGTCTGCCCCCAGAGCTTTGAAGCATCACAGAAAGTTACTTCACCGTTATCAACGAAGATATACACCGGTTTTTCAGAAATTCCTTTGACAAACACGGCATCAAATCCGGTCGCTCTTAACTTAGAACCGAAGTGTCCGCCGCTGTTTGCGTCATTCCACATGTTTGTTACAGGGGACTTGCATACAACTGTGTAGCGTCCGGCTACAAGAGGACCCGCGCCATTACCCGGGGCCGATATGAAGCCTATAATGCTCTCAGGTGCATCCCAAGGGGTGTTTGCCTTCATTTCGTCGTATAAAATTTTAGCTCCAAGAGAGGGGCCACCGACAAAATTTTCCAGGTCTGATTCTTTGAAGTTGCGCACTTCGTATGTCTGCGTAGACAAGTCAGCTAAAAGATATTTCCCATGAAAACCTTTTAATTTAATTTCTCCCATTGTTACCTCTATTACCTCCGTCAAAGTATTGAGTTTGTTGTTTATAACTGCGCCACGCATAATATCATAATTGTGTCAAAATTACAACCCCATTTCCAGCCGTTTTCCTGACCCAGCCACTGCGGGCAGCCCATATTCCCCCGCTATCAAATCGGAAAGTCTTAGGAGCTCAGGTTCCCAGATTTCGCGGGGAGGAGGCTCATAATCCCCCATAGGATATGCCTGCCCCAGAGAATCATATTTCTCTGTGCCCATTTTGCGGTATGGAAGCAGTTGGTACTGCACTATCTTACCGCCCAGTTCGTCGCGTATAAATTCTCCCACCGCCCGTATGCTCGCCTCGTCGCCGTTATACCCGCTGACGACAGGTGTGCGTATGACCAGTTTTTCACCAAGCTCGGCGGTGCGTTTTATATTTTTCAAAATTTGCTCATTTCCCACGCCTGTAAACTCGAAATGTTTTTTTGAGTCCATGTGCTTTATATCTGTGATGACGAGATCCGTATACTCATAAACAGCCTCCATCCGCTCAGTGGGGCAGTTGAGGGCCGTTTCAACACAGGTGTTTATCCCCGCCTCGCAGCATGCTTTAAGAAGCGATAGCGCAAATTCCCACTGCAACATAACTTCGCCGCCCGAGAGGGTTACCCCTCCGCCGGAGCGCTCATAAAAGCTGCGGTCTTCCTCTATAATCTTCATAAGCTCACTAAGCGTCATGACATCCCCCCAGAGCTTTATTGCACGGGAGGGGCATATTTCTGCACATTTATAACAGCCCTCACATTCCGCTGCCATGCGGATGGAGCTTAACATCCCGCTACCGTCATGACAAATCGGAACTTCTTCCAAAATGGGGCACTTCTTAAGACAGTACCCGCATTTTTGCAAAGAGAGGCATTTTGAGGGGTATACCCCGAGCTGAGGCTTTATGCTTAGCGTTTCGGGGTTTGAGCACCACAGGCAGCTCATGTTGCAGCCTTTGAAAAAAACTGCCGTCCTTATACCCACCCCATCATGTATTGTGTATTTTTGAACATTGCTTACAAGCGCAGTCATCTCGCCGTTTTTCTCATTGCAATATCTAGTCAAATGACAATTCTGTCCTTCCTATTAAGTCATTTTGAAGCTCAGGGGACAGTTCGGTGAAGTATGCGGAATAGCCCGCTATACGCACAACTAAGTCTTTGTATTTCTCAGGGCTTTTCTGGGCTTCTATCATAGTATCGCGCCCGATGATACTAAACTGACTCTGCATTCCATTATCTTCAAAGTACGTGTCCATCAGCGCTATGAGGCTGTCACTCCCGGATTCGCCCGACACTGCTGAAGGAGTAAATTTCCAGTTTAAGATGATTCCGTTGCCTATGCGTGCGTGGTCCAGTTTTGCCACAGACTTAGCCACCGCAGTCGGCCCGCGGCGGTCGTGGGAACCATAGGCTGTGTGCACAGGGCCTATGCAGTCAGACACAGGCTCCCCTGCCTTTCTGCCGTCAGGAGTGGCCGTCACCACAGACCCATGCATGACGTTGGTAGTCACAGAGTATACTCCGGGAGCAAACTCACCCCCGTGGGCAGTCGGCCTGTGCTCAATATGTTTACAATAAGATGCAATAACAAACTTAGCTATGTCATCGGCGTAATCATCATCATTGCCGAAGTGGTGCATCCTGTCTGAGTTTACAAGCGCATAAAGCGGCTCATAGTTTTCCCAGTTGGCGTGAAGTGCCTGCAATAGTTCTGTGCCTGTAACAGTCTTATCATCAAACACAATTTTCTTTATAACCGAAAGCGAGTCTGCCGCCGTGCCAATCCCGACAGCTTGCGGGCCTGAGCCGTTATAGGTGGCACCGCCTGCGGAAACATCCATCCCTTTCTCAATGCAGCCCTCAATGAGAAGCGACAGATAGGGCAGCGGCTTTAGCCTCTGATGAGTAAGGTCATTTTTGTTTATAAGGGTGATTAGGATGTCACACCAATACTTTAACTGCTTATCAAATGATTCCGTAACCTCGTCAAAACTCTTAAAGGTTTCAAGGCTTCCCGTATCAGGCCCAAGCGTATTGCCCGCTCCGGCGCATATATCGTATTGCCTGCAATCCGTGCCACAACCGATACACTTACCCCCGTTGATGGAAAGCTGCATTATCTTCGTCAAGTTTACAGAACCTGAGTCGTGCCAGCCATATGTTTTGCCCGGTATGCTGGGCTCCACACAGCCTACCCCGACATAGTCACGCGCATCTTGAAGTGTTTTGCCGTAATTTATGAGGCTTTGTATCATTGGCTCATCGTTGAATATCTTAGGCTCACCTGTGCCAATCCGGATTACATTGAACACCTTCTTCTTAAATTCAGGCGGCGTATTCTTGTGCAGGCGCACACCCATCCAGGGATTTGGAATGCGGGTATGCGCGTGTGCATCAAGCACCATGTAGCTCAAGTCGTTTGTTATATCGTTTCCGTCCTCATCAACCCCGCCTACATCAAGAGCCGTCCCGCCCATGATGGTGCCTGAAGAGAAAACAATAGCATTCTTGTCGCGTATCTTGCGCAGCTCATGTATTTTCACAAAACTGTGCTCAATCAATTCCTGTATAAATTCGCGGGTCAGCACATCTTTTTCAGTGTCGGATTTATAAAACGGATAAAACAGCTTATCAAAACGTCCATATGTTACAGAGTGACCGTTAGCTTCCACGATTATCATGTTAGTCGCAAGATGCCACAGCTGTATTGCCTCCCAGAAGTCGCGCGGCGCGCCCTCAGCCACATGCAGGCAGTTTTCCGACACCCTCTCAAGCTCTGCTTTCCGGGTCAAATCGGATTCTTTCTCAGCCATTTCAGCAGCCAATTGACCGTAGCGTGCAATGTATGTCTGCGCACCATCAAGCATGATTAACTCGGCAGTATAAAATTGCTGCTTTCTCAGGTCATCAGGAACCGTCAAATCTAGCTTGGAAGAATAACTCTCAATCTCACTGCGTATCCCTCCAAAGCCAATACGAAACAGCTTTTCATAATCTGCGGTAACATGGCCGACTCCGGCATAGATATATAAATCTTCAAGCAGCACAGCCGCGCCTAGATGAGATCCCTTGCGTTCCTCTTGGGTATATGTAGCCAAAGTTGCCTCTGAAAGAGTCCTGCCCTTCCAAAATTCGCGTATTGACAAAATATCCTTCTTTGTCTGTTCGCCAATTACATATCTATCATTGCGGCGGTTTTCAAGAGGCCGGTTAACCAGTTCATCGCACAGCCAGTCGATGGAAAACTCAGGATAAACAGGAGCACAGTTCGGCGGAGCTGCAAGCTCCCCTACAATCAGCTCATCAGGCCAGATGTTTATAGTGACCCGCTCATATACCTCACGTAGAGTTAGAGCCCATTTTATGTTCTGAGGATACATGGAATACTTCTCAAAACACTCGGTAACAATCAGTGCCCGCTGTGCATCCGCCGAGGTATCAACTGATTTATTGCGCTCCAGCAATCTATTAATACGCGCAAATGGAGAAGGCTCATCAGCAAGGCCGGACACCCCCACCCCCCACTCACGGTCTTTCGGCTCAACAGCGAGCGGAATGTTAAAAGCACCTACAGTCGTATTCATATAAAACTATTACCTCCACTTTTCTTGCTCGTGGCGCACAGCGCTTAAAAGGCTATAATAACTGTGGCGTATTTCAGCCTTTTATGCGTTATAAGTGCCACTAGTTGAATATACCACGCAAGCACAGCTATGTAAACAGCTAAAGTAAAGCCCACGGGAGCGTTTTGAATCCGCCACCGTGGGTTTTAAGTTTGTGCTTGCCTTAAAAATTACTTGCGCACTAGAGCGTTTACTAAGCTGTGGTAGAGCGGAATCAGCAGAAAAACTGCCCAGGTAGGATGCCAGACGCCTGTGAAAAAGCCGATTAGTAAAAACCACGTCGTGGCAAAAACTCCGACAGGCACACAGTTTAGCTTCTTACGCAGGTCCCTTGCCATAACAAATGCCACACATTGATAGTAAACAGGGATTAGCAGAAACAGAAGCCAAGTCGGATGCCAGACGTCAGTGAAAAAACCAATGGCCAAGTATACCACCGATATCAGGACAGGAACAGGAATGCTATTTAGCATTTTCTTCTTTGCTTTCTCTTCCTCCGTTAGATCATCGTCATTATCGTCCTCATCCCATTCGTCCCAGTCATCATCATCTTCGTCTTCATCCCACTCATCCCAGCCGTCTTCATCCTCTTTGCGCCCGCCCCTGTCATCCTGGCCTCCATCAACATAGACCCCTTCACCCAAGAAGGGACGGCCTGAGCCTGGATTATCGGATGCCACGTTTATAATAACTGTGCCTGCACCTGTATTTGCGTCGCTTTTGCCCTCGGTGCTAAAGCTATAGGTTGCAGAGCTCGGCTCCACAGGCTCATTAGTAAACAAAAGCTCATCCAGCGACACCTCATAGAGCCTGGCAAGTTGGATTAAGTTATCTGTATCAGGCGAGGACTCCGCCCGCTCCCATTTCGAAACAGCCTGGCGGCTCACTCCTATTTTCGCAGCCAACTCCTCTTGGGAAAGGTTGTGCTTTTTTCTCATTTCAAATAGCCTGCCCGCTATTTCAATATTCATACCACCACTTTTTCCTTTCAATCTCTATTTGCCGCAAGCATATCACAACTGCTCTTATTAAATCCATACATTTTGCTTTTCAATTGCGCAACTATTGGTTGCATCTCCGGTATCACAGCCTTTTCATTGCCGTATGCCTCGCTTATTTGCTACAGGGCAGCAGCCCGCACGGAGCAGGCCTGCCAATAAAAATCAGCTAACCGACGCAATCATCATGATATCAATATTACGATATTTCGTCAAATTATGCTTTTTATATCGACGCTGCTGTGGTATGCTATATCTCTGAATGTGCAGTCGGGTGTTCTGCTAAATATTGGCAGAAGCCTTAAAATAGTTTGAAGGTGAGTGATGATATGCAGTTTCCCGCAGTAATGCTCTATTGGTGGCGCGGGGTTATAGCTCCGCTAATGGAGTCCGGTGCTTGGATATTTATTTTCTTCGGTGCCTTTGGTGTTTTTTTCATCACGTCAATAATACTAGAACGCGTAGACGAAAAAAACAACATAAAGGGCGATGCACGGCTAGATGCAAATAAGCTAACCGTGCAGTATTCCAAACTGGGGAGAATGAACAAGCTCTTGCTGGCCTTGCTTACAGGGGTTATCCTTGCGCTCTTCGCCCTGTCAGGAACTTACGTGATTAGCAGCTACACCGTTCAGTTTTCAATAGGCCTGTTCATTGTTATCTGTTTGCTGATTGATTGTATTAGGATTATGTGCTGGAGAGTGGAAATTGACGGAGATAGTATAACCGTCCGCACAATGTTTTCCCGCAAAGCCTTCAACATAAATGACATCACTTATGTCGAAGGGCGCGCTCCGGGCAAGACAAACAGGGAGATTCACCTCATCTTGTTTAAGCGCACAGAAAAGCTCGCCAGAATCCACACAGGAGTGTCTGGATATTATACATTTGTCGGCAGGCTGACAAGAAAAGGAATAGAGGGAGCGGCACTGCTTAGCGTCAACACCCTTTAGGTAATCTCTTCCCTTATGCTTCTCATTTAAGTCTTTATCTAGGCCGGCCTGTGCCCGTGCGGCCCATGCCTTCCCGGTTTTAACTTCCCTGTGAAGTCCGGTGTAACCACCTTGAATACACAGACTGTGTCTGTCTGGGCCTCACTAAACTTATATTCAATCCCCGCCTGATGCTTCGTTAGGATTGAGAGTGCCTGTGCCTTTTCCGCAAACTCTTCCACAAACTCCACATTTCCAAAACCTATGACACTTGAGAAATAGTAGCCGTAGTCACATGGCGTGGCTTCATCAAAAACCGCCTCGCCCTCAGTTGACATCTCAAAACAGACAGAACTATTTTCTCTAAGTACATCAATTTTGCGCCCATCTTTAGCGCTGTGAAAATACACCGACAGCACCCCATCTTCAAGGGCATACCCAAAACTTAAGGGAATCACATATGGCATCCCGCCATCCACCATAGCCAGCCGGCAGGTCTTGATTACATCAAGCACCTGCCTTATTTGGTTATGGTCTTTTATTTCTCTGTCGCTTCTCCTCATATGGTGCATCTCCAATTCTATAATCTCTTCGCCAGTTCCGTAACTGCGAAGGTGGCCACGTCCTCAGCAAACTTGCCGGGACCAAAGCCTGCATCATACCCCAGCTCTTTAGCCAGTTCATTGCTGATGCGCGGCCCGCCGCAGATTAACACATACTCCCCGCGCACACCGTCGGCTTCCATAAGCTCAACAAGCTCAGTGAGGTTTTGAATGTGTACATCCTTCTGTGTCACGGTCTGGGAAACTAGAAGGACATCGGCACTGAGTTCCTTGGCTTTGCGTAAAAACTCTTCGTTGGACACCTGGCTTCCAAGATTATACGCCTCAACCATGTCATAGCGTTCAAGGCCGTAATGCCCTGCCAGCCCCTTGCGGTTCATTATGGCATCAATACCTACAGTGTGTGCATCGGTACCCGTGGACGCTCCCACAATTACAATTTTGCGGCCAATACGCTCACGGATAAAGTCATTGACCTCATCCATATCCATAACCTTCTCGTTGACAGCCGAAATTTGAATACTGGAGTAGTCAACACTATGGGTAACAGCACCATAGACCACATAGAAGGTAAAGCCGCTGTCCAAAGGTTTATGGCTTGTAACACTTGGGTTCTCTATGCCCATCTTCTTGGCCAGGCGGATTGCCGCCTCATTGCCCCTTTCGCCGTCACCCACAGGCAATGTGAAGCTGAGCTGAACTTTGCCGTCATTTAATGTATCGCCATATGGCCGCAGATGTGATTCCATGCTCATACTGCCGGCCCTCCTTTCATTATATCAATGAATGGGTTGAAGTATTGCTCCGCCTTCTGTGTAACTCCAGCCAGGCCCTTGCCTCCGTCACGCGCCCGCTTTATACCCGCAAACATCCCCTTTTCAAGTGTTGCAAACAACCCTTGACGCTCTATATCCTCAAGGGAAGCCGCGGCCTTTTCCAGCACCTCATCAGCTCTGGACTGGATGATTCCGCCGTCTTTGAATACGATCTCCTCACCTAGATGCCTCATTGTGCGTTCTATGTACTGCGCATTATCTATAGCTAGTGCCCTGTCTGAAAGAAACGGAGTGTGAATCGCCTCTGTCAGCATACCCAGCAAGTGTACCTTCTGCCCTGTAATAACCGTCACGGCATTAAAGAGGGCGTTTTGAATCTGTGCCTTGAAAATATCTCCGGTAATAAACTTCGTAGGCGGCATGTATTTCAGCGGAGCCTTGGGAAAAATTTCCCTCGCCATTTGTGCTTGAGCCAGTTCCAGAAGAAAAGCATCCTCCACATCCGGATCCATCTCAAAAGCATGCCCTAAACCCTGCTGCTCCTCCCTCAGGCCTGCCAAAAGGGCAAACTGCTCATTTAGAAACTGCGAGGCCAGCACAGTGTGGGCTTCCTCAACTGCGTCAGCCGTAGTGAGGTAGTTGTCCTCGCCTGTGTTTATAATTATTCCTGCATACGAGTTAATCATACGCGAAAAATACTGATCTACGACAGTTCTCTGCATGTTTATATCCCTGAAAAGAATGCCATATAGGGCATCGTTTAGCATCATGTCCAGCCGCTCAAGAGCACCCATAGCCGCAATTTCGGGCATGCACAGGCCTGAGCAGTAATTGCACAGCCTGATATAGCGTTTTTGCTCCGCGCCGACCTCGTCAAGCGCTGCCCTCATGAGCCTAAAGTTCTCCTGAGTGGCGTATGTGCCACCAAAGCCCTCAGTGGTTGCGCCGAACGGCACATAGTCCAGAAGGCTCTGCCCCGTGGTGCGGATAACCGCTATTACATCCGCCCCTTGCCGGGCAGCGGCCTTGGCCTGGGTTATATCCTCGAAGATATTGCCTGTGGCCACTATTACGTAGACATACGGCGAATCATCCTCGCCATATTCCGCCAGAAACTCTTTTCTGCGCGCTGCATTGCTCTTTATACGCCCGGCGGTTGCCTCCACTTGGGCTGCGAGTTTAGCCCTTATATCTGAGGCGGGGTTTGGGGCTAGCTTGGAAAAATCCAGCTCGCCCCGGTCAATACCTGCCGCTATTTCTTGCGGGTCAAGCCCCGTTTCTATCATTGCATTGCCGATACAGTACGCCGCCCCAACTGCCAAAAGCTCTTTTTCTTGCATGTGGTCAACAACCACATTGGGCAGCGGCACTTCCACGGCATTTATCTCATCAATGCCCAAAAGCCGGCAGATTGTCCGCTCCACAGCCACGGTTGTGTGCCTGTCGATGAACTTTTGTGTGTCGGCCGCAACGCCTGCTGCACTGGCCCTTGCCTGTGCGACCAGTTTCTCGTTTAGATTTAGCTTACTTTGCATTTCGTCATAATCCTTTCTCGGATTTTTGGTGGTCTAATGTGCTGTGCGTTGTGCCCGTGCCA
>WQRL01000004.1 GCA_009786775.1 Oscillospiraceae bacterium | reverse complement strand
AGTGCTATTGTTTACAGCCTGGTCGAAACGGCAAAGGCAAATGGGGTTGAGCCCTACAGATACTTGCTTAGATTATTGTCTTTTCTTCCTTTGGTTGGAAAAACTCCACCTAACGACATCCTCGACAAACTTATGCCGTGGAATATTCATAACTTCTAACTCTTTTTTATCTTGACCGCTTACGGTTGATGACTGTTTTTTTGAGGTCTATATCTCATATATCAGAGATTTAATGTATAACTGGTGTAGCGTATATTTCATAAAAATTCTATTAATCCAATAACGGTACAATACTGCGCTTGCCATGCAGAACACGGTAAACCTTGACAACACCCTTGCTCTCGTCCACCCTGTAAAAAACAAGATAATCATAAATGATCACAGCCCTGCGGTAACTTGGGAGATACTCGCATTGTCCAAACATAAAGGGCATATCCATAACTTGGGCGCAAAATTTCTCGAAGCTCTCACGAAATTTCTTTGTAGGAGCTTCGCCGTATTCCGACAAGCGCAAATGTATCTCTTTCAAATCACTCTTGGCAAGGCTTAGTACCGATAACCTCATAGCTTGACTGCGCCCCAATTATCCCACTCTTTGAATAGGTCATCAGCACTTGTCCACTCATCGGGATTGTCGGCTATGGATTCCGCTTCGGCTAATTTTTCTTTTACATAGCGGATATGCAAGTATTCTTCGTACTTGCTGAAATCCTCATAGGGTATTATGACGGCTTCGCTCTTGCCGTTATTGGTTATGATTACGTTATTACGCTCTTTGATGATTGATGCAATCTCGGGATAGTTATTGCGCAAATCCCGAACAGCTTTGACATGAGTAGAAAACATAATATCAACCCCTATTTTTTATTTTGTGATACATATTGTATCACTCTGCTGGAGGGATATCAAGTATTCCTTTTGCTTTATATGAATATTTTGCTCAAGTTTGCACCGTTGCTAAAACTGATTGCTTGGAGAAAGTTACACAAAAAAAGAAAAGATGATGTTTTCTCACACTCTGAGGTTGTGAGGTCAATTAGCGATTTCACATCAACGCCATCAGACACACAAGTTTTTTGGGAAAGCTATCTTATTTCCTGCTCTAAGCTCTGGAACATTTCGCTGTCGAAAAACTCCGGCAATGTGATGTCAAGACCGTCACAGAGCTTTTTTATGGTCACAATGCCCGGGTTTTGACTTGCCCCATTTATGATGCCTTTGACTGTCGAGGGGTGGACACCGGATATTATTGCAAGTGCATTAAATGCAAGGTTTTTCTCCTTGCATAGCTCCACAATCCGCTCTTTTACCGCTGCTCTAGTATCCATTTGCTCACCCTTATGGTCTTTATTTAGTCTAAGAGTAACAGTAAAAGAAAAAGTTCATGGACTTTATATAGACCAAGTGTTGTTTTTCTGATATAATCCCTTAAATATATTTTGAATGGGGGAGATAGATTATGTCACCGAAAGACCTAACTACTCAAAGCAGCAACTTTGAAAAGCTTCTGCGTTCGGCGATGGAATTACCGGGAATTAGAATAAACCGTGCAAAGTTTCTTGAAAAAACACTCTCAAAGCACTACTCAGCTGACATTGTCGCTAAGGCTATAGGCTTAAATCCGGCTCAGGCAGGCATCAGTGCCCAAGAGCTTGAACGCTTTGCGAAATCTAGCATAACTTACGAAACCTCAAAAGTTGCCGGTTTATCCGCTGCCGCGGGTATACCTGGATTTAAGGCTATGGCAGTGACGGTGCCCGCTGATTTGTTGCAATTTTTTGGGCATATTTTGAGGATATTGCAAAAACTCGCTTATATATATGGATGGCAAGAAATGTTCAAAAACAGCGAGGATGATGAACTTGATGATGGCTTATCAAACCAGCTAACCCTATTTGTAGGGGTTATGTTTGGTGTTAATGCAGCAAATGCAGCTTTATCGAAAATTGCAAATTTGGCGGCGCAAGGCATACCAAAGCATCTTATGAGGCAGGCGCTAACACATGGAACCTTATATCCCATAATCAAAACGGTATTTAAGGCGGTAGGTGTGAAAATGACGAAGCCTGTTTTTTCGCAAGCGGTCGGCAAAGCGATACCGGTTGTAGGAGCTGTCGTGTCAGGCGGTATAACATTTGCGCTGTTTAAGCCCATGTCAAACAAACTGAAAAAGCATCTCATTACACTTCCGATAGCGAGTGTTGATTTTTATGATAATCCTACCGATAGCGATTTAACCGATGGCAAGGATGTTATAGATGTTGATTTTTCAGATGTTGTTATCGAAGATGTAGACGGGCTTGAAGAAAAGGATGTGCTCGAAGAAGCAGGTGCGCTTGAAGAAACAGACGAGCGTACTTACGCGCAATGAAAACCGGCAATATTTTCATCTAAAACTGACAGATAATAAAAGCAACTTGCAGGTGAGTTAGCAGTTTGCCCAGCTTCATGGCATCGGCATCCCCAAACCCCAAACTACATAAAAACGGTCTGCTGCACCCCGTGCGGCAGGCCAAAAATTTGCCCAGAAATGAAATGCGGAAATGCAAAATATTCAAAAAATCTCTGCATGACAACAAAAATTAACTAATTTGCAACAAAAATGCAAGAACAATGAAATGATATTGCAATACTATTGCCGTAGACTATAACCAATTTTGCCTATATAATAGCTTTCAACTCAAATACAAAGGAGCGCATAATAATGGATGGCAAAATTAAAAAGGTTCTGGTAGCCAACAGGGGCGAGATTGCGATAAGGATTTTCCGCGCCTGCACTGAGCTTGGCCTAAAAACCGTGGCGATGTATTCTCAGGAGGATACATACAATTTATTTCGGACCAAAGCGGACGAAGCATATCTAATCGGTAAAAACAGCACTCCGCTGGGTGCTTATTTGGATATAAAGTCAATAATTAACCTTGCAAAAGCTAAATCAGTTGACGCGATTCACCCCGGCTATGGCTTCCTGTCGGAGAATGCGGATTTTGCGAGGGCATGTGAAGAAAATGGAATATTATTCATAGGTCCGCCGCCGGATGTTTTGGAGAAGATGGGCAATAAACTAAATGCCAAAGAAATTGCCATTAAATGCGGGGTTCCGATTATTCCGGGCAGCAAAGAGCCCCTTAGGGGTGAGGAAGATGCCCTGCAAAGGGCTCAAAGTTACGGCTATCCCGTAATCCTCAAAGCCTCTGCGGGCGGTGGTGGAAAGGGTATGCGCCGCATTGACGGTGAAGCTGATTTAAGAACCGCCCTGCCTCTGGTGCAGAGTGAAGCGCTGAAGTCATTTGGCAACGCCGATATTTTCATGGAGAAATTTCTGGTTGAGCCAAAGCATATTGAAGTTCAAATACTCGCCGACAAGCACGGAAATGTAGTGCATCTTTTTGAAAGAGATTGCTCTGTCCAAAGGCGCTTTCAAAAAGTAATTGAATTTGCCCCGGCAATTTCCATTTCCGAAGAAACCAAACAGGCACTCTATGATTCGGCGATTAAGATTGCAAAAGAAGTAAACTATGTCAATGCAGGAACTGTAGAGTTTTTGGTGGATAAGGCAGGGGACTATTATTTCATAGAGATGAATCCAAGAATTCAAGTTGAGCACACCGTCACGGAAGTGGCTACGGATGTCGATCTGGTTCAAGCGCAAATTCTAATTGCAGAGGGGAACAAACTCTCCGCCCCTGAAATAGCGATATCCTCTCAAGACGATGTAAGGCTTCTCCGGGCGGCAATTCAGTGCCGTGTCACGACGGAAGACCCGAGAAATAATTTTGCCCCGGACACAGGTAAGCTGACGATGTACCGCTCCGGCGGCGGGTTTGGCGTGCGCCTAGATGCGGGAAATGCCTTTGTGGGAGCGGAGATTTCGCCGTATTATGACAGTATGCTGGTAAAAATAACCACATTTGACAGGACTTTTGAAGGAGCCGTACGCAAGTCAGTGCGCGCCCTCAATGAAATTCGAATCAGAGGTGTCAAAACCAATATCCAGTTTCTAAACAACCTCTTGCTGCACCCGAAGTTTGCGGAGGCGAACTGTCACACCACATTCATCGACGACACACCCGAACTTTCAAAATTTACCGAGCCGAAAGACAGAGCCTCCAAGATACTCAAGTATCTCGGCGACAAGGCGGTAAATGACAAAACCTTGGATGTCAGAGTCTATGACAGTGCGCCCATTCCTGAGCTGCATGGAGAGATTAAACCGGGGCTAAAGCAGCTCCTTGACGAAAAAGGCCCTGAGGCTGTACGTGATTTCTGCCTACGAAGCCCAAAACTTCTCCTGTCCGACACTACGCTGCGCGATGCGCACCAATCACTTCTGGCGACAAGGGTGCGCACTAAAGATATGGAACAGATTGCCGATTATATGGCGCGCTCAATGCAGGATGTTTTTGCGCTGGAAATGTGGGGAGGCGCAACATTTGACGTGGCTTACAGATTCCTTCATGAATCACCGTGGCACCGCCTGGATATACTGCGGGAGAAAATTCCAAATGTACTATTTATGATGCTATTTCGCGGCGCAAATGCAGTAGGCTACACAAACTACCCTGATAACCTTGTCAGGCAATTTATCAAGGAGGCGGCCACGTCGGGAATTGACGTGTTTAGAGTGTTCGACTCCCTCAACTGGATACCGAATATGGAGGTTTCCATTGACGAGATACTAAAGCAAAACAAGCTCGTCGAGAGCTACATATGTTACACAGGCGACATATCCGACCCTTCAAGGGATAAGTATAATCTAAAATACTATGTAGAGCTTGCAAAAGAGCTTGAGCGCAGGGGCACACATATTCTGGGAATTAAAGACATGTCCGGCCTGCTAAAGCCATATGCGGCTGAGAAACTTGTTTCGGTGCTAAAGGGCGAAATTGGGCTGCCCATACACCTGCACACCCATGATACAGCGGGTAACGGCGTAGCCACGGTGTTAAAGGCGGCGGAAGCAGGGGTGGATATAGTTGACACTGCGGTATCCTCAATGTCCTCACTGACGAGTCAGCCCTCCATGAACGCCGTAATCACAGCCCTTTGCGGGCATGAGCGCGACACAGGCATCGCAGATGACGATATTTTGCCGATTTCGGAGTATTGGGAGCATGTGCGTAAGTTCTATGTCAAGTTTGAAGAAGGGCTTACATCTCCCGCAACCGATATCTACAAATATGAGATTCCCGGCGGTCAGTACTCAAACCTTCGCCCCCAAGTTGAAAGCCTGGGGCTGGGGCATAGATTTAGCGATGTAAAAGAGAAATATAAGGAAGCAAATCAAATGCTCGGAGATATCGTCAAGGTGACACCCTCGTCGAAAATGGTTGGCGACTTAGCTATATTCATGGTTCAAAATGATTTAGATGCGGGGAACATAGCTGCAAAGGGCAAAAATTTGGCATTCCCTGACTCCGTGGTGAGCTACTTTGAGGGGATGATGGGCCAACCACAAGGAGGCTTTCCGAAAGACATTCAAGAAGCCGTGCTCAAAGACAAAAAGCCCATCAGCGTGCGGCCTGGTGAGCTCCTGCCTGAAATAAATTTCGAGGAAATACGTCAAGAAATGCACCGGTTCTGTCCCAAGCCGACAATGCGGGATGTGGTATCCTACTGCCTGTACCCCAATGTGCTCAAAAATTATTATAACCATCTTTCCGAATACTCTGCACTCTCATCTCTGGATACACCGGTTTTCTTCAACGGCCTGCAAGCGGGTGAAACCACCTCTGTTGAAATCGAAGATGGCAAAACCCTCATAATTAAGCTCATAGGGGTTGGAGAGCTTGATGAAGATAACTGCCGCAATGTAATATTTGAACTAAACGGGCACAGGCGCGAAACATTAGTTGCCGATGCCACTGAAGGCCCCATTCACTCAACATTCATTGAGGCTGATTTCGACAACCCCATGGAAATCGGTGCAGGAATCCCGGGGATGGTCAGCAAGCTGCATGTATCCCCTGGCGATGTGGTCGAAAAAAATGATATCCTGGCCGTAATTGAGGCCATGAAGATGGAAACCGTCATAGTCAGCAAAGCACCAGGTATTATAGATAAGATATTCGTCAAAGAACATCAACCTGTTAAAACAGGAGAACTAATAATTCGGATGGCTCCTGCCCCGTAATCGCGCACTGTAAGCGCGGCCTGCTAGCGCGGATCCTGCCACAAAATCACTTGACTAAAATGCATGGGTTGTGCTATTTTTTGTAGTAGAAACTGTAAGGGAAGATAGTGCCGTGTTCAAAAATAGTTTGGTACCAAAATTAATAGGCTGCCGAACTGCAAAAAACAGCATGGCACATTTAAGCTGTCCATAACAAGCTGCGCTGTAGCCCGGGTTTGCTGACTCGGGCATTTTACTAACTTTTTACGGACTGCCAACACTACCTAAGTGAGCCAGTGGGGAACTTCACCAGTGGGGAACTTCAAAAGATTTGACAGGAGAACTAATCTTGATAGAACTAAAAGGAAAATACAACACCGCCAAAGTTTTTACTAAAAACGCAGAGCAAAGTGCGATTACGCAAATAGAGCATCTGCTAAACCAGGAGTTCATAAACGGCAGCAAAGTCCGCGTTATGCCCGACTGTCACGCAGGCATGGGCTGCACAGTCGGCGCGACAATGACTATAACAGATAAAGTTGTGCCAAATCTTGTGGGTGTGGATATAGGCTGTGGCATGGAAACAGTTTTGCTAAAGGACAAGAGAATTGAGCTGGGCCAACTTGACAAAGCGATTCATCAATATATTCCTGCCGGGTTTAACATACGCAAGGAAGCGCACCATTACAATAGTGAAATAAATCTATCTGACCTGCGTTGCGGCGGGCGTGTTGACCTGCGCAGGGCTACACTGTCCATAGGCACTCTCGGCGGCGGCAACCACTTTATTGAGCTGGATAAAGATGAAGATGGGCAGCTCTACTTGGTTGTCCATTCGGGGAGCCGCAATCTTGGCAAACAGGTGTGTGACTATTATCAAGAACTTGCGGCTAAAGCCAGAGTTGAAACTCTCGGCCTATCCAAAGCGCAAATTGATAAAACAATAGAGAACATGAAAAGCGAAGGCCGGGCCGGTGAAATTTCAGATGTGAAAAACCGCCTCAAAGAGCAGAGGAAGAAAGTGGATAGGGTTCTGGCATATCTTGAAGGCCCGGCATTTGACGACTACCTGCATGATATGGCCATTGTCCAAAAATATGCCGTATTAAACCGCAAAGCAATGGTCAAGGAACTGGAAAAAAGGATGAACTTCAAAATAGCAGACCAGTTTACAACCATCCATAACTACATCGACCTTAAATCTATGATACTGCGAAAAGGTGCAATCTCGGCGCAGGAGGGCGAAAGAGTGCTGATTCCCATGAACATGAGAGATGGCAGCTTGATTTGTGTAGGAAAGGGCAACGAGGACTGGAACTGCTCAGCCCCGCACGGTGCTGGGAGGATTATGAGCCGCACCCAGGCAAAAAACAGCATTTCCATGTCACAGTTTGAGAAATCAATGAAGGGCATCTACACCTCCACGGTAAACCGCAGCACCTTGGACGAAGCCCCATTTGCATATAAGCCTATGGATGAAATTATTTCTAACATCGGCGATACTGTGGATATAGTTAAAAAAATTACACCGGTATACAACTTCAAAGCGGCGGAGTGATGGTCTATCAGGGACTCATCCTATACAGCCGCTCAAACGGTTAAGCTCCGCCTGTTATAGATGCAAGGCGGACAGATAAGGAAGGAAAAGCCATGACACAAAGACTTCAAAATCAACTCGAATTTTTAGAAATAGCCGATGGAATGAAGCAGGTTTTCCGCCAGACGACATTGCTTGACGGCTCGCGCTATGAAAATAATGCTGAACATTCATGGCATTTTGCACTCATGGCAATGACTTTGTTTGAGCATTGTGTGCTTGACGGAGTGGACATTGACCGTGTGGTTAAAATGGCAATAGTACATGATTTAGTCGAAATTTATGCAGGGGACACACCTGCGCAAGACGTGGCCGCAAATATAGGCAAGCAAGAGCGTGAGCGCGAAGCGGCTGACAGGCTGTTTGCACTGCTGCCCGCAGAGCAGGCGCAGGAGTACCGCAGCCTTTGGGAAGAGTTTGATGCGATGAGCACGCCCGATGCAATTTATGCTTCGGCTGTAGATAGGTTTCAGTCATTTCAGCTTATCCATCGAAGCGGCACGGGGAGTGCTTGGGTGAAGTTTAACGCAACCACGAAGCGTGTGCGCGACCGCATGTTACCCGTCAAAACGGCAATTCCCGCCCTGTGGCAATGGATTGAAAGTGCTATTGAGGAAAATGTGGAGAAAGGGCTGTTAATTGAAATAGAAAATTAAAAACCTCTTTACGGCAAAGTAAAGCCCCCAGCCGTGCCTGCAAGCAGTCGCTGTGCAGGTGCGGCCGGGGGTTATGTTGCGCTTCAGGCAAAGAAATTAAGGTCAGACCATGCCCAGAGCATATCCGGCTACCGTAAGCCAGATAGATAGGGCGATTATCATGAAAATTTGTATGGGCAGGGAACTTACAAACATATCCCGTATGGAATAGTAACCCTTAGCATATGTTAGCAGAGGCACCGTGTCCAGAGGCAGCAGGAAGCAGGCGCAACCTGCGATGGCCAGCACTAGAAGTACGACGGCAGGGGATGCACCTGCGCCGATGGCCAGAGCTATGAGAGGTGCGCTCATTATCACTACAAGTGACGGTGCTACGGGGATTATGAGCAGCATGGCAAACACCAAGGTGGCTGTAAAAGCTATGAGCAGCGGAGTCGGCACACTCAGGACAGGCAGAACCGACACGATGAATTCACTAACGCCATTATGCACCATCATGTTGCCTAGGGAGATAACCGTTGCAATCAAAAACACAGAATCCCAGCCGATGCTTTTTGCGAAAGTGTCAAAGTCCAAAACTTTGAGCTTGGGGATACATAGCACGCAGCAGCCCAGCAAAGTGACCACCATGATATTTATGGCGCTGACCCATGAGGAGGTTATCCAAAGAGCCATCATGACACCTGTGATTATGAGTGCAATAATCTCGGCTGAGGTCATTTTTTTCGGAATATCCAAGCTGACGATGAATTTGTTTACCATTTCAGGTGTGATTTCAGCGGGCTTGTGAATTTTGTAAATTAGCCACCAGGCGACCGGCAGCGTGGCCAGTGAGATGGGTATGCCTGCGGCCATCCAATGTACAAATGGGATGGTGAGGCCTGTATGAATGTATAGCTCGTTGAGCACAAGTAAGTTTATTGCGCTGCCGATAGGCGTCATAAAAGCGCCGATCATTGTGGCCACGGGCACGGCAATCATAAAAGCTCTGCCTGAACGCTTCCTGTCTTCGGGATTGTCATATAGATCGAGGAAACGCAGTGCGATACCCATGAAAACGGCGCAGGTGGGCACGCTGGACACAAAGCCCGACAACAGGACAATGCTTGTCATTAGGGCGAGTAGCATGAGCTTGATATTCTTGCCGAACCTGCGGAGCAGTGTCACCAAAATGCGGCTGGAAAGCGGGAGTGTGGTGAACACGGCTGAGATACCAAAAGATGCCACAACGAACAGGATTACAGGGTTTGACACGCCAGTCAAAGCTGCTCCAAATGTTGGGGCGACACCCAGCACAGGCATGAGCCCCAAATAGAAGAAACTTATGTGCAGAATACGGAACGGCCCGGTTATAAGCATAACCAGAAATGAAAGCATCATTGCGATTGTTCTGATACCGGTCTGGGAGAGCCCCTCCTGTTCGGGGATGAAGAACATGATGACGAAGATTGCCAAAGTTATAACGATTCCTGAGGTCTGTTTCCTAGTCACTCGCGCACAACCTTTCCAAGTATTAAATTACCCGGCGGGGAAAGAACACCTTAAAAGAACATCTTGTTTTTATCCGATAACCCCAAAGCCAATCAAAAACGCCAGTGCAGATGCCAGCAGGCAATAAATGCTGAAAATATAAAACTTGCTGCTTTTGATAAGCACCTTTATAAACTTGATTGCGAAAATTCCGCAAATAGTTGCCGCAACAAAGCCTACTGCCCAACTGAAAAGGTCGGGCTCTATATAGTCAGACCTCACCACACCAATCATTTGAATAAGGCCCGCGCCCAAAATTGTCGGTATGGACAAAATAAATGAAAACCTGACGGCAAATTCCTTAGTAAGCCCGCCGAGCAGTCCCGCAAAAATCGTTGTGCCGCTCCGGGAGAGTCCGGGGAGCACCGCGATACCCTGCGCAATGCCGACCATCCATGACGACTTGTATGGAGCGTCTGCCTGAGTGAACTTGCCCTTGTTCATTTTGTCTACGAGGTACATCAGCCCTGCGGTGATAATGAGCATTACAGCCACGACAAAAATATTTTCGAGTATGTCGTCCAGCCCCAGCAGCATAATTAGCCCGCCGACAATTGCTGTCGGTATGGAGGCCAGAATTACCATTACGAGAAACCTTCGCTCAGGAGTCTTGAAATTAGGCTTGCCTTTGAGCAAATCCCCTATAGAGGCAAAAAATTCGCGGATTAATGTCCAAATATCCTTGTGGAACATTATGAAAACGGAGAGAAGTGTCGCCAAGTGCAAAAACACTGTGAAAGCGAGGTTGGATTCCTCGCCTTCACCGAACAGTGCATGAAAAATAACTAGATGGCCGGAGCTGGAAACTGGAAGAAACTCAGTAATGCCTTGAATAACTCCTGCCAAAAGTGCTTGAAGAACTGTCATAATTAATCCTTTCGAGCTTGCGCACCTTATCCTATGATAAATACATCATCGACAGCCAAGTACAGGAAATTTCCGAATGTACCGTCGAAGCCACGGGTGAGCACACCCTTGATTTCAAGAGCTCCATACTGGGCAGGGAAGTCATCGGGATAAACATAATCCCCCGCGCGCATAAACTCAAAACCCATGCGGCAGCACTCATCCCCGGGGATAATCATTACAAAATGCAGGTATTCATCTCCAAAAGGCATGTTGTGATACTGACCGCGGACACGTATAGTTTGACCTAAGTAATCTTCGGCATTGGACAAGATATGGTGAAATCTCGCCTGCATCATTGTGGTGCTGAGCTCAGTCAGATCAATATCCACATTTGCCGCAGACGTGGTTTCGCTTCCCGCATTACCGGGGTTTTCGCCAGCTATAGCAGTGGTTTCATTTCCTGTGCTGCCGGTGTTTTCAGCAGCCGCAGGCGCGCCAGCATTTCCTGCGCCAACGGCATCTTCGCCTGTGGCAGCAGCGTCTGCGGAGCATCCTGCGAGAAACAGGACGAGAAGCAGCGGTGCAAGTAAGTAAGTGTATTTTTTAATCATGATTTTGCCCTCCTTGTGAGCAGGCCTGCAATACAAAACAGTATGAAAATCAAAACATTTGCAGCCACAACGGTTGAGCCGACAGGCGTTCCTGCGAGGATGGATGCCAGCATGCCCAGCGATGCACAGGCCACAGAAACTATCACGCTGCAAACCGTGACAGCCTTAAACGTCTTGAATACACGCATGGCGGACATTGCAGGGAAAATCACCAGCGCGGAGATGAGCAGTGCTCCTACAAGATTCATAGCCAGCACTATGACAAGAGCTATGATTACAGCCAGTATAAGATTATACAGCTTCGCCCTGTTCCCTGTGGCGGCGGCGAAGTCCTCGTCGAAGGTCACAGAGAATATCTTGTTGTAAAACAGCACAAACACAGCGATAACAACCAGTGATAGCACCAGGCTAAGCCAGACTTCGGTTCTCGTGAGAGTCAAGATTGAAAGAGCGCCGAACAGTATGGTGCAGATATCACCTGCGAGGTTTGCCGATGCGGCGAAAACATTCATTATGAGATAGCCGATAGCCAAAGTGCCGACTGAAATCATGGCGATGGCAGCATCTCCCTTTATCTTGGTGTTTTGCCCCGTGCGGAGCAGCAAAATGGCACAGATAATAGTGACAGGCAGCACGAACAGGACATTGTTTGTAAGGTTCATGGCAGCAGCTATTGCAGTTGCGCCGAAAGCTACATGTGAAAGCCCTGAGCCGATGAAAGAGTACCTTTTTAGTACCAGAGTAACCCCTAAGAGCGATGAGCACATGGCAATCAAAACGCCGACTATCATAGCATAGCGGACGAAGGGGAACTGGAAATACGCCGACAATTGGTTAAGCATTCCGATCATGCTGTACCTCCTTGCTGCGCAGCATAAATGCGGCCTGCGTCACTTTCTCGGTAGTCGGAAATACTTCCGAAGAAAAGTGAGGACTGGCTGCCGATATGCAAAATGTGGGAGGCATACTTGACGGAGGCTTCGATATCATGGGAAATCATGATAATAGTGATGCCGCTATCGTTGAGGCCTTTTATTAGCTCATACATTTCAGATGAGGCATTGGGGTCTAAGCCGGACGCAGGTTCGTCAAGCAGAAGGATTTTCTGCGTGGCACAGAGCGCCCTGGCTAAAAGTGCCCGCTGCTGCTGCCCGCCTGAGAGTTCTCGGTAGCAGCGCCCGGCGAGGTGGGAGATCCCAAGTCTTTTCATGTTTGCATCGGCAGCATGTTTTTCGCATGTGGAGTAAAATGGGCGGAAACCGATTCGGTTTAACGTGCCTGAGCGGACGACTTCCCGCACAGAGGCCGGAAAGTCCTTCTGTGCGGCAGTCTGTTGAGGCATGTAGCCAATTTCGTTTGCGGCCAGCCCGCTGCCGGCGGTTATTTGCCCTGATAGCGGGGGGATGAGCCTTAGTATGGACTTCATCAGTGTGCTCTTACCTGAGCCGTTTTCGCCGACAATGCACAGATAGTCGCCGGCATTCACATCAAAATTTATATTGGAAATAACTGGCTTGCCTTCATATCCAAGGGTTAAGTCAGTACAACTTAATTGGGGCATATTCTAACCTTCCTCCTAACCCAGCGCTGCCGCAAGTACAGTGAGGTTACCTCTCATAATTGAATAATAGGTAATGCCGGCGGCCCTGTCGGCGGAGTTGCTCGACTGCATGGAATCCATAACCAAGACGAGCACATTATCTGCATTGGAGCCTGAGTTGTCGATTATGGTATTTGCGATGGCCGGATTTGCGCTTTCTGTTACGACGACTGAGTGCAGACCCAAGTAATCAACTCTGCCAGCGAGGAAAATTATAGTGGAAAAACTGGCCTCGGTCTCGGCGTGGCAGCCGGGGAATGCCGCATAGTAATTCAAATTATAGTCCTCAACCATGTAGCGGAACGGAAATCTGTCGGCAAAAAGCAAAGTGTTTGTCGCAGCTGCATTTACAACAGCGATATACTCTAAATCCAGTGCGTGGAGCCGCGCATTGTAAGCCGTAACATTTTCGGCAATCACTTCGGCGTGACTTGGTGATAGGGTAGTGAGCGCATCAGCGATGGCGGTTGTGAAAATCTGAGCGTTACGCAGTGAAAGCCAGACATGTTCATCAGCTTCGCCGTGATGGTGGTGATGGTCACAGTCATCATGGTGGTGATGATGATGGTGTCCATGGTGATGCCCGTGATGCTCGTGGTCGCAATCTTCATCGTCGCAGTCGTCATCATGGTGGTGATGGTGTCCATGGTGATGGCCGTGATGCTCATGGTCGCAATCCTCGTCTTCGCAGTCGTCATCATGGTGATGATGGTGGTGTCCATGGTGATGGCCGTGATGCTCATGGTCGCAATCCTCATCGTCGCAGTCGTCATCATGGTGGTGATGGTGTCCATGGTGATGCCCGTGATGTTCGTGGTCGCAATCCTCGTCATCGCAGTCGTCATCATGGTGGTGATGGTGTCCGTGATGATGCCCATGATGCTCATGGTCGCAATCTTCATCGTCGCAGTCGTCATCATGGTGGTGATGATGTCCATGATGATGCCCGTGGTGTTCGTGGTCGCAATCTTCATCGTCGCAGTCGTCATCATGGTGGTGATGGTGCCCATGATGATGCCCGTGGTGTTCGTGGTCGCAATCCTCATCGTCGCAGTCGTCATCATGGTGGTGATGATGTCCATGATGGTGTCCGTGGTGGTGATGCCCGTGATGATCATATTCACAATCCTCATCATCGCAATCATGGTGATGGTGGTGGTGAGGATGCTCAATCTGCGCATCAGGGCCCAGCAAGTCCATCAGATTTATAACAATCATATCTGGATTTGCCGCCTGCGCCAGCGCGTCAGTCACCCAGCCGTCGGAGTGGCCTCCAACATAGATGAGCAGGTCGGCGGTTGAAATGCGGACCATGTCGCTAACAGATGGCTGAAAGCTGTGCATATCAATCCTGTTGTTTATAACTAGAGTCAAGTCGAAGTCGTCAGCGGCATCGCCAAGAATTTCACGCACCCAGTCATACTGCGGAAAAATTGTCGAAACAATGCTGAGTCTTTCCCCTCTAGCTTCGTCCTGTGCAGCCGGAGTTCCGCAGCCTAATGTGACCACGGCGAGAATAAGCAAAGATAGCATTAAAGCAATTATACGTTTCATAGGGTTCTCCTTAAATAAATGGAATCAAATCATTATACACGCAACTGTAGAAATTCTCAATGAAAAATTCAATTAAAATGGTGTGCTCTGCCTGGCCTGCTTGCATATGTATCCAATTGTATGGTATATTCTATCAAGACATTATGTAAATAGGGGATAGAACACATGGTAATTGTTAAAAATTTAGTAAAAAAGTATGGCAAACTAACTGCCAATGACGGCATCAACCTTACGGTTAACTCAGGAGAAATAGCGATTTTGTTGGGGCCCAACGGAGCGGGTAAGTCTACTTTGATTAAGTCAATATGTGGGCTTTTGCGCTTTGATGGCGAGGTTACAATAGATGGTATTGACAACCGCACTACGGAAGCCAAAAAAATGCTGGGCTATGTTCCTGAATTTCCCACACCTTTTCCAATGCTAACAGTAGAGGAACATCTGGAATTTGTGGCGCGGGCGTACAAACTTGAAAACTGGCGCGGCAGGGCGGACTCGCTTTTGGAGCGCTTTGAGCTGGATGATAAGAGAAATAAGCTGGGCAAGGAACTCTCCAAGGGTATGCAGCAGAAAGTCAGTGTATGCTGTGCCATTTTGCCCGACCCCAAAGTGGTTATATTCGACGAGCCTCTGGTTGGCCTTGACCCCCACGGAATTCGTGAGCTCAAA
>WQRL01000003.1 GCA_009786775.1 Oscillospiraceae bacterium | reverse complement strand
TCACACTCCGATGCAATAAACCTTGTAATCCGCACCCTCACCGGTGAAAAGCACGGGGTAGTAACCGACTTGGGCGAAATCCACGCAGTCGGCCATAGGGTTGTACACGGCGGCAAGAAGTTCTCCCAGAGCGCACTTATAGACAACGATGTGCTCACGGCAATAATCGGCTGTGTCCGCCTTGCGCCGCTGCACATTCCGGCTAACCTCATGGGGATTCAGGCCTGCAAAAAAGTGCTTCCAAACGTACCGCATATAGCTGTGTTTGACACGGCATTTCACATGACCATGCCCGGATATGCCTATGTATATCCGATACCATACAAATATTACAACAAACACGACATAAGGCGCTACGGCTTTCACGGCACCTCGCACAGATATGTTTCCGCCAAGGCGCTGGAATTTCTGGGCGGCGACACCGAAAGCACGCGGATTATAAGCTGCCACCTCGGCAACGGCGCTTCGCTTGCCGCAGTTAAAGGCGGCAGGAGTATTGACACCACCATGGGGGCAACCCCCCTTGAAGGCCTGCCCATGGGCACGCGCAGCGGCACCGTCGATCCGGCCCTGCTGGCAGTAATCTCCGAGATTGAAGGCGGCCTCTCCATAAGTGAATCCCTTGAAATTCTCAACAACAAATCCGGGGTTCTAGGCATTTCCTGCCTATCTTCCGATTTTCGTGACATAATTGACACTGCCGAGTTTAATCTTGAAGATGCCCACGAACTTGAAGAGGTAGAGGACTTGCAAGTGGTGGAGAATGCAAAGCTCGCACTTGAGGTCTTTTGCTACCAAGTCGCCAAATACATAGGAGCTTATATAGTCGCGCTCGGCGGAGTTGACGCAATCATCTTCACCGCAGGAGTCGGCGAAAATTCCCCTGCCATAAGAAGGGGAATCTGTGATTGGCTGGGCGGATTTAATATTCTCCTCGACCACAACCTAAACGGCAGGGCAGAAGGGGATATCGCACCTGTTTCCTGTGGGGATTCAGCGGCGAAAATACTGGTAATCCCCACAAATGAAGAGCTGGTTATCGCAAGGGACACCCTTGAGATAGTAAACGCAGTTTAGCGCCGCAGGCTTAGAGCATGGCTAACACGGCTAATGGGCAAGATACTGGTTTAACTTCACAAAAAGTTCGTCAGGGTCAATAGGCTTGCCTGTGTGGCCATTCATCCCCACCGACAGGCATCTTTCAATATCCTCTTTGAACACATTTGCGGTCATTGCGATAATTGGAATGCTGCCCGCCTGAGGTATGTCCAGCCTGCGTATGCGGCTGGTGGCCTCGTAGCCGTCTAACACGGGCATGTTAATATCCATGAGAATTAAATCGAACTTTTCAGGGCTGCGGCTAAATTCGGAAACCGCAAGCTCGCCGTTTTCTACAAAAACCATATTTACACCTGTTTCTTCCAAAACCGCGGACATTATTTCGCGGTTTATTTCTATGTCTTCGGCGATAAGAATTGTGCTTGCGCTAAAGTCATAGTGGCTCTTGCGCTTATCATTGTAGCGGGAATTGTCAGCTTCATCAAGCTCCGCACCCATGCAGAGGTTTACTGTGTCAATAAGGGTGGACGGAAAAAGGGGCTTTGCTATAAACCGGTTGACACCCGCCGCAACCGCCTGTTTCTCAACCGTACTCCAATCATTGGCAGAGGTTATTACGACAATGGCCAATTCGCTGCTAAGCTCCCTAATTTTCTTCGTCAGCTCAATCCCATCATCCTCCGGCAGAGGCCAGCTCATGAAGAAAATGTTATATGACCCGCTGCCGGGGCTTTGAATTTTAAGCAGCGCCTCCTTCATGTCCCTCACCACATCACACTGTAGCTTGAGCGCATCCATGAGATGGATAAAATGTTCCCTTGTCGCAGCCACATCATCCACCGCAAGAATCCGCATTTTGTCCAGGTCAATTTTTTCATAAAATGTCGTCCGCGGCTTGCCTTCCATCTGTTTTGTCGCAAAGGTAAAAGTAAAACATGAGCCCTTTCCAAGCTCGGATTCAACCCATATTTCCCCATCCATAAATTCTACAATTCTTTTGCATATGGCAAGACCCAGCCCGGTCCCTCCATATTTTTGGGAAATACCCGCGCTGGCTTGGTTAAATGACTTAAAGAGCTTTCGCTGCTGGTCCTTAGAAATTCCTATGCCCGTGTCAGAAACCTCCACCCTCAAAACCACATCATCATTTATCTGCGACTGCCTATCCACTTTGAGAATCACAGTGCCCTTTTCGGGAGTAAATTTAATGGCGTTAGTAAGCAGATTGGTTATTACCTGGGTAAGCCTCATCTCATCACCCAAAATATGCCTGGGCGCATCGTAGTCGAGATCCACATAGAAATTTAGCTTCTTTTCTTCCGCCCTGATGCCGGCCATATTTGTTATGTTTTTTAGCGTTTTTTCAAAATCAAACACATTGTTGGACAGCTCAAACTTCTCCGCCTCGATTTTTGACATGTCCAAAATGTCGTTTAGAAGGCCGAGAAGATGCTTTGCAGCACTGTCCGCCCTTGTGAGGCAGTAGTTTTTTCTTTCAATGTCACCGGCGGTAAGGCCAATGTCAATCATGCCGATAATGGCGTTCATAGGCGTGCGGATTTCATGACTCATCCGCGAAAGAAAGTCGCTCTTGGCCATGTTTGCAGCCTCTGCGGCACGCCGCGCCTCCTCAAGCTCCTTTTCGTGATCTAAAAATACAGAAATATCCCTGATAATCGAAGCTATCAAAATGTCCTCGTCGCGGTCATCCTTTATGCTAAACATACTGTGCTCAACAGGTATAATCGTGCCGTTTGCATGAACTAGTTCACCCCTGCGCACCCAGAAGCCGTGCTGCTTCACAGTGTCCATGCCCTCACCAAACACCGCTTCATAATGGGCGGGGGTATAAAGCCGCTTAGAACTCGGGGCTTCCTCAGCCGAGTCATAGCCCGTCATTTGATAAACACCCCGGTTTGCATAAAGGGGCTTGCCGCTCATCTCGAACACCCTGACAAAGTCACGGCCTTCGTCTATTACAGCTCCTTGCCACTTGAGGGTTATCTCTTTAATTGTCTGCTCTGTAGTATCAATGCCGACGCCGTGACAGCCGGCAAAATTCCCGCCGTCATCATAAAACGGGCTCAGTGTCCAGCGGTAATACCTTCCAATCACTGATAAAAACTGGAAGCGCAGGTATGGCACCGCCCTGGACTTCAGGCTCTCAAGTTTGGTCAAAACCAATATTTTTTCACTATCCGTGGCAATGTCTACAAATGACGTGCCTACAATGTCAGTTAAAGCAAAGCTGCTCTCAACTTTCCGGCGGACATTTGTTACCTCAAACAGCGCGTCCATCTCTACGACGACATCGGTGAAGGACTCCCAGAAGGGAATCATCCACGTCAAGTCCATCTCCCCGGCTCCGGGCGCCGTTTCCTCTACCACTTCACCCCAAATGCCTTTCACAAGCGTTCTCCCCTTTGAAAAATAAGTAAACCGCGCCGCCAGGAGTATTTTCAGGTGGAACGGTTTACTTTGATTTCTTATCTAAACTATTTGATTTTTATTGCAGCACCGGTTCCTCGCCCGCTTCGATAATAAGCCTGTTGGGGCTTATAAACTTCTCCGCCAGCTCCCTGTCAAAAAGCTCTCCCGGCTTGAGGTGTACAGGCACATTGTAGCGCGCCCCTATGAGCGCTGCACATTCGGCAGCCTCTTCCAGCCCCATGTTGTAAAATCCATCGGCACAAAGGAAGGCATAGTCCAGCTTTTTGTCAGCAAATGTGCTCATCTGCGGGGTCTTGGATGTATCGCCGCTAAAATATAGCTTCAGGCCGTCAACTGTCACGATATATCCCACAGCATCTTCAGGGGAGTGGTTTTTGTTATACCCGGCCTCTACAGCCTCAATTCCGATGCCTTTTACTGTGAAGCTATTATGCCCTCCGCCCTCCAGCGCTTCAAAATTGCTTATTACCGTGCAGTCAGGCTTTTGCGTTATGAGCCCTACTTGATTGTGGTCATCATGTTGGTGCGTCACAAGAATAATATCCGCCGGCACATCATAGCCGGTACCGATATACGGGTCAACGAAGATTACCACCCCGTCATTAGATGTGAGCCTAAAACTTCCGTGCCCTTGGTACAGTAACTTTGCCATACAACTACACTCCTTAAATTTTGTTCATGGTTTGTTCACTTATTCATATACTATATACGAATTTGTGGCATAAAGCAACATAAATTAAACAAATCCGCGTGCATAAAGCCAATTTACACTTGTTTTAGCGTCAATTGCTTCAATGCTAAATGTAACATCAGCTTTTTCGCCTGCTATAAACTCAATGAGCTTCGCTATATCAACTATTCCATTTCCAAGCGCATTGTGGGTATCAATTTCTCCAAAATTGTTATGTAGGTGGACATGCCCCAAGTAAGGCAGCATACGCTCCGCCCACTGCATGGCTGAGAGCTCAGGGCTCATGATTGCTGCGTGTGCCGCATCAAAGCACAGCTTTAGCCGGCCGTCATTTACCTCTTTTGCGATTTTGCAGAGCATGTCGGGTGAGCTTTCGAGGACATTTTCTATACATAGCTCAAAGCTCTCGCTTTTGTCAGAGAGAAACTTCTGCCAAAACTCCACAGACTTGGGCACAAACCACTGCTCGTAGTAGACTTGGGGCAGAAACCCCGAGTGTGCAACCATCTTGTTTATACCGTAGCCCCGCATTATGCCTGCCGCCTGGCTATAGCGTTTCTCCGCAACCTTAAGTATTAGGGGGTCGATGGCGGCAGGGGAGATTTCATTGAATGGGGCGTGGAGCACGAAAGAGCTAACCCCCTTCATATTTGCAAGCGCCCGCTTATTATACTCTTCAAAGAGCCCGTGGTCCATGTTGGCTGCGGTACAAAATTCAGCTATCTCAAGCCCAAATCCGTGCTCACGCGCAATGCTTGCCGCATCATCTGCCGTGGTGGATATATACAACCTGTTAGAAATGTTTATCATTTTAATGAAATCTCCTAAAAAATTCTCTTAAACCGCCTGCGGGAAGGGCGCAGATTTGCGCCCTTGCTTGATACTTGTTATTTTGTCAAAAACCTCATGAGCATANCCGCCGCTTCGGCTCGGGTCGCTGTGCCTGCGGGCACGATAAGCTGGGGTGTCCTGCCCTGAATTATCCCCGTTTCAACTGCCCACATTTTGGCGGGCTGTGCCCAGTAGGAAACTTCATTTGCATCGCGAAATGCCGTGAGCTCCGCACTTGCCTCCGTATCCATCCCAGCCAGAGCCGCAAATCTGTAGAGCATAGTTGCCAGTTGCTCACGGGTTATGTTGCTCCTGAGGTTTGTGCCATCTGTTATGCCCATCTCAACACCCCAGGCCACGGCCTGTGAGTACCAAGTCGCGCCGCTTGATGTGTCGGCTCCCGCAACCCTGGCAAGAATTGTTATGAGCATTGCGCGGGTGAGGTACATGTTTGGCTCAAAGCCATTGTCCGTGCCCGTCATTAGCTCCAGTGCATTTACAAATCTGACAGCTTCAAAGAACCAGTCGCCATAATTTATATCTTCAAACGGGTTTTCCCAAGCCTCTAAGTCAGCAGCAGAAATGTCTATGCCGGAAAACACCGCTCCAAGGGCTTCATCCTCATCTTCGTCATCCTCATCTTCTTCAGGCGTCCCTGCTGCACCTCCCGGCGCACCGCCGGGTGCTCCGCCCCAGTTTTCACTGCCTGCTTCCCGTGTAAAATCGTCGGTGAAGTGCCAGAGAACTACATCGCCGTCCCTTAGAACCTGCTCAGCGAGGCCTAGGCTTACATGGACGCCGTTGACCATGTACATCCAGCCTGAATTTGGGCCGTTGTCAAATTCGCCGAGCCAGCCGCCCGGGCCGTTTATAGCTGAAACATAGTTGCCCCTTGAGGTTATCCGCGCCTCAAAGCCTGCTTCCCGGAGGGCTCTTGTGAAAACATCATAGACAGTAACTTCCGAGGTGTTAAATGTTATTGTCCTTGCAGGAATCCAGGTTTGGAATCTCGCCCTGCTTGTTCTCCAGATGTATGTCGGACTGCCGTCGTGCTGTGACGCTCCGAAAAGCGAGAATGTAACTGTGACAGTGGACGGCTGCGTAGGCCCGGGCTGACCCGGCTGCTGCGGCTGTCCAGGCCTTGTAGCTTCTGTGAGTCCTGCAATTGCCGCATTTAGCGCAGATGCCGCACTATTTACCTGAGCTTGAACGGCATCCACATCACCCCATGTGGCCAGCGCAGAGGCCAGAGCAGCTTGCACCGCTGCCCACGATTCATCAGTGAAGTTACCTTGAGCTGCGGGAACGCTTGCAATTGCCGCGCTCAGTGCCGACCTGTCAACTTCCGCCGGCGTTTCCCCGCCTGTGGGCACATCCCTCATATCGTATAGATGTGTCTGCCCCGCTTCAAATCTTTGCAAAGCCACTAGGGCATATGCCGCTTGTTCAGTGGACATGGCGTTTGCTGCCGCTGAGGAAATATTTCCAAAAGCCCCTGCGTTTACACCGCCGGTGACTCGGAAACTTAATAGTCCATCAACCAAGGTATTCCCGTTTTTAATAAACTGTGCGTCTTGCACAGGATTTCTTCCGAGGGCTGTCAGTGCCACAATCGCCTGTGAAATGTTCTGTGAGTCATTTCCAATCCTGCCGTCAGAACTCTGCTCCGCAGAGAGCCAGTTCAGTGCTCTCCCGACTGCTGCGCGGACATCCGCATTAGTATTATAGTATGGCGCAAGCGCAGTGATTACCATAGCCGTCATGCTGTGGTCACCCGCCCCGCCCCGGGTTACGCCCCAGGAGCCATTTGCATTTTGATTCTGCAGGCTGGTCAGCTCACTTACAAGCCGTGCCCGCGGGTCGTCCGGCTGTCCTTCTAAATATCCCACTGTATCAAGCGCAATTAGTGCAAAGGCCACCGCATTGTTACCTTGCACCCTCACCCAGTCAAAGTCTTTGAGAGGTGTTACCAAATCATAGCCTTCAAAATTTGAGGCATCCAAACCGAGTGCTGTCAGAGCAATTATAGCCCGCTGGTTTTCTGTGGGCCTGTTGCCGTCGAAAATAACAGGCCTAGGGGCTGTTTGTGATAATACTGTCGCATACCCGGCAATATGCGCCCTTAGGTTGTTTGTATAGACATATTTCCAATCTGTGAGATGAATGCGTCCCGCTCTTGCAAGGGCAAGGACTGCCCATTCGCCGCCAATCACTTCTACAGACGGGCCTCCCACGCGCCTAACCTCACCGTAAACCCAGTCCAGCACAGATCTTAAAACTTCATCAATAGGGTCACTTACGGCCGGGGCTTCCACCAGCCCGTCCATCGCCGCTTGCAGCATAGAAACTGCTAAGTCTACCTGCTCCTGTGACACATCGGCATTATATCTCACAGCTACTGCATTTTCAAGAGCAATAACAAGCGGTACCCATGTTTGAGCCGTATAGTTTACCGCCTCTCTGGCGCTTGCGGCACTTATCAGAGCATCTAGCTCAGTTTTGTCTACAGGTATCTCCTTCTCTGCCAGCGGCAGAATTATTACCGGCAGTGCGCCGAAAGCAAATGGGCCTGAGTCCGTTGCAGTCATGTTGTCCGTAACCCCCGAAAGCGGGATGTTGCGGTGAAAACCGGGTGCATCACCCATCACGCCTGCATGGATATGCCCTGTGAGTACATTGAGGGAAGCATCTGTGAGCTGATACTCGACTGTAAAAATTGTCCCCAGCGCCCTGTACTGTATCGCCCTGTTGCTGTCTACCTCAAATCCACCGGCGTTTGCAAGGCGGATGAATGTGCGCATATCGCTTGCGCCCCAGCCTCCCGAGAAGCCTGGATTGTAAATGCCTGCGAGCTTTTCAATGGGTTCGGGCATCCCTGTGATGCTGACTCTAGCAGTGTCGCCCACTTCAAATGGCATCCCGGGATTTGTGGCGTTCACAACTGTCACACTGACCCCGAGAGCTTTTACAACATGAAATCTTCTGGAACTGCCATTGTCAATCTGGATTATATTGCGGCCTTCGCGCAAAGTTACGGTAAAGCTGCCGCCGGCATCTGCTGTGTATTCGCTCCAGCCCTCACCCCAGGGGGAGATATTGAGCGGGGCGTGAACCCTGACGCTTGAGCCCGCAGCAGGGGTAAATGTAAATTCCCGTGAACCTTTTTCGGCATCAAAAAAGTATGTATCAAAATCGTTGCGGATGCTTATTCCCGTATTAAATGCCGGGCCACCGCCCACATTTACCACCACAGCAAGAGTGTTGCGCTCATCCATTGCATTAAAGCGCAAAGTTCCTTGCGGCGTGACATATTCAATGGGGTCATATGTTATCTTAATTACGCTCACACCGGGCTGAAGGCCTGTGATCCTGAGCCTTTCACGGCCCGGCGAGCCTGCTCTCTCAATTTCGGCACTGCTTCCGCTGAGCTCAAATCTATACACAGGCTCAATGAAATAGTTCTCTGTTAAGCCTGCCATCGCCTGCCAGACCCTAAATGTGTCAAGGTAGAATACGCCGCCCGGCTCAAGGTTAACAGTACCTGAATCATCGAGATTTGTCAGGACATTATTATCTTGCCAAGGCTGGCTGTCATCCCTGCTCCAGTCCGAAAGAGGCGTTGGGTTTACTGTTATGGTTGTGCCATGTGATGAGAGGCTAAAGAATCTGGCGTGTTTCACTGTTTCACCCAGGATATATGCCTCAAGGTGCAGATTTGCACCTGTGGGAAGCGCCGCCCTCCAGACATCGCGGCCACTGCCTGAGCGTTCTTCATCCAAGCTCATAGGGAAACGCTGGAAAGCCGTGAAATGATTCCCTTTGCGAAACACCCCGACCACCGCGCCGGCCGGTACATCTATGAAAGTAACATTGCCATCCCTTATTTCTAAGGCCTCAATTGCCCCGCGCAGAGCTACGGCCGCATCATCAAGCGGCTGCTGCGATGTGGCACTGAGCATTATTTCCTCTGCGGCACTAAGCGCTGCGGCGAAAACTTCCCAGGACTCCGGAGTAAAGTCCCCGGCATTTAGTGCTCTTGCTTCTAAAATTATGGTGTTGAGTACAGACCTGTTGACCCCTTGCACATCTCTTGAGTCCACATTTAGGAAAACTCCGAAGAATGCGGGGAGTTCGTATCCGCCTGTTGTGTTATCAGGCACTACAGCGATGGGCCTCGGCTCAACATTCAAGAATATATTAGTGCCAAGAGTAGGTGCTGTAGCTCCATAAAAATGTACAGCTTGTAAGTTAAAATTCGAGGCAAACATATTGTTTGGAATGTTTTGCAGTCCCTCGGGGAAGATTATTTCGCTTGGCGCTGCGTGTTCAAACTGGTGTGAGCCGGTAAATACCATTGAATTTAGGCCGCGGAAATCGAGTGTATTATAGGTAAAGGGGGCGTTGCCGAATGTTAATGTGTTAAGGTTTATGTTGAACTGAAATATGCCATTTGACAGGCCAAAGTGCTGAGGCAGGCGCACTCTTTCAAGATTCCGCAAACCTCTCATGGCGCGTACAGGAAAAGCCGTGAGCTCTTCTGCACCTTGGTTGGTTATGCTTGTCACTCCTGCGAGGTCGAGTTCCACCAGGCTGGCCAGAAGCGCGGGGGCTGTAATCCTTGGGTCAGGCTGGCCGGGCGGGAAGGGGGGAGGCCCTGAAATAGTCAGGCCGAAGTTGCCGTTTTGCGCCAAGAGCCCGGTTGCAAAAATTGTAGCGGTTGCGCCTCCTGGCCTGAAGTCGGTGGAATCCATATGCCCGACAACCCTGAGCCTCTGCACAGGCTGCAGCCGCGTCCGGATCATAGGGATGTCTGTGTTCGCAACCCCTGTAAGGTTCAGCGGAGGCAATCCATAAGCCTCGTCAACCAACGCAAGGAGCCTGTCCCGCAGTTCTCCGCCGGGGTTATGCACAGTAAACCAGCCACCGGCATAACTGTCGGCGTTTGCGCCGCCGTTGCCGCCGTCATCGCCTGTAAGGGCATAAAGCGCAGCAGCCACAGCTTCCTCAGATGCCAGCGGGTCAATAATTACATCAAGGGCGTTTTGCACTGCAACTGCGCTCGCCCCGTCCGAATATAGGGCGCGGATTAGTGCCGTTTTGTCAACTTGATAAAACAGCGGTGTGTGCCCGCTCCAGCCGGGAGCAGGCGCGCCCAGGTCTGCGCCCTGTCCTACAAGGGAGAATTGCCAGCGGAACACATCCGCGTCCCTGAGCACTGTTTCGGCCATTCCCAGGGCTGTTATAACATGGTTGTGGGTATACATCCAGCCTGACTGCGCACTAAAGTCAAACGCACCCAGCCAGCCCGGCTGCCCAAGCAGTTCACCGTGAATAAATTCGTTACCCTCTAAGAAAGGGGGAAATGTTACATTCTGAACTCCAAAGGCAACCCGGTCCAGAAAGTTGTTTTGCGCTGTGGTTACAAATGCTGTGCTATTTTGCCCTAAAAACACAGCCGTTGCATCCGCCAATGTTGAGCCTTGCGGCATGGTAAGCCGCGCCGGCTCAATGAAGAAGCCTTGTCCAAGGCTAAAGCCTTCAAAGCTTATGAAGATTTCAACGGTGTCCGTTGTGGCTGCATCCGGGCTATCTGCTAGTGCCGTCATAGGCAGCATTCCCAGCATCATTACCAAGATTAGGGCGAAGGCTAGTATCCTCTTGCTTAAATAATTTTTTTTCATTGGTTTATCCTCTCAATAAATATTGCTTTAACAAATTTGGGTCACTGACAAAACGGCCATAGCAATCAAATAAAAGACTGCTATGGCCGTATTTCCACATGCAATTATTGTATGGCAGCACCTGCCATGACAATGAAACTTACTCTTTTCAGGTTTTCTGACTCACGCGTTTCTAAGGGTTTTTCCCTAACGTACAGATTCCGCCTTCTCGGGAGGTAGTCCCAATGACCGGCTTTCGCCATAAATCTGTCCTTACGCGCATACAGCAGCGGCGTGTCTACTATGTGTAGACTCTGTCCGGGATTCTCACCCGGTTCCCTTGTTTCCCCGCATCTGCACAAGCAGGAAGCCAGGAAACCTAAAAGAGCATTTAACTGCCGCTAGAATAGCACATAAAAAATGTGCTTGTCAAGCAAACTCGCTAAGAGAGCATGAATATTTACAAATATGGTGGATTTCTAAAGGGGGTCTTGTAGCGGGTTTGAGGGGGGATTTTTGTGCGGACGTTGATATATGTCTAAAACATATCTAATCTAAACCATCCGTCGGACGCGGGTGCTGCTCTGTGGAAAAGCGGGGTGGCCTTCGTCAGTCACGTCCATCTTTGCAAAAACTTGGAATCCTTGGCAAAATTTGTGTTCCAGGACTGCGTCCACCCCGCTTTCCCCCAGAGCAGCACCCGCGTCCGACTGGTCTTTTGTGTTCCAGGTTTTTGGCTACGTCGCTTTCCTCACAGAGCACCTGCCCACGTCCGATTGGCCTTTTGTGTTCTAGAGTTTTGGCCACGCCGCTTTCCCCACAGAGCACCTGCCCATGTCCGACGGGCCTGGGGAATGCAGCAATAATTCAAGCTTGCATTGCGCTTTTTGACGTGATACAGTTATATAATCATATTCAAATCAAGGGAGAACTTCTATGGTAACAAAAATTGAGTCGGTTAAAAACACTGAAATGACAAACGATGAGGCCGCTATTGCATATCCTGATCACTACTTCATAATAGATCAGCAGTCAAAAGAGGGCAGTGATGAAAAGTTCATGGTGCATTTCATAAGCAAGGACGAGGGGGCGTTATATGATTATCTGCACGACAACAATTGCTGCGGAAAGGTAGTACACAAGGGCATCAATATCCTACGCGCCGAGCTGCGCCGGCTGGAATATTTGATAGGGCAGAGGTAAGCTAAAATGGCTCAGGGATAGGAGCGCATGGTGAATACTCAAATTATCTTGGCAGAGGAAGCGGAAATAACTGTGCTGAGTCAGTTGGCGCAGTTTTATGAGTACGACTTTTCAGAATTTACAAAAGACGATGTAAGTCAAAGCGGATTCTACACCTTTCCATATATGCAGAATTTGGCCAAGTATTGGTCAGATGAAACAAAGCATCCTTTTTTTATAAAAGTTGATGGTAAGCATGCAGGTTTTATATTGGTCAGTAAGGATTGTAAGCATACCCAAAACGCTCATGTTATTGACGAATTTTTTGTTATGCGGAAATACAGGGGATTAAATGTCGGTAAACTTGCGGCGACATCTATGTTTAACTTGTTTGAAGGCGAGTGGGAGCTTCGGATTCTTCATAGTAATAAACCCGCACTTTCTTTTTGGAACAAAGTAGTAAGCGGGTATACCAACGGAAATCATACTTTTCACTCAGCACCAGACTGGGCCGGATACACGTTTCATACCGGCGGATGATTTGCAACAGCTAATTGTCACCCTATCGCACATTAATGGTTGACAATCCCTTTGCGCCTCGTGTATAATGGCATAAAAATACATTGAGGTGCCACACTTATGCAATCACAGAAATCTAAACTCACTACACGCCAGCTTTGCTACATAGGGATATTTATAGCCATCATCGCCGCCTGCGCGCAAATCCGCATAGACCTTCCGGGAGGTGTGCCAATCACGCTCCAAGTCTGGGGCGTCGCCTTGGCAGGGCTTATACTCGGGCCTAAAAACGGCACTATTGCCGCAGCAGGCTATGTGCTGCTGGGAGCGGTGGGAGCACCTGTGTTTGCAGGCTTTACAGGAGGAATCGGCATTATACTGCGCCATACAGGCGGATTCATCCTGTCATTTCCCATACTTGCACTCCTTGCAGGGCTTGGGGAGCGCAAAGAGGGCATTATCTGGACATATTTAGGGATGTCCGCCGGCACAGTCGTCAACTGGCTCAGCGGAATGTTCTTCTTTAGCGCAGTCACAGGCTCATCCTTGCAGGCCGCTTTCGCCGCAGCCGTTGCACCCTTTATAGTGGTCGGAATAGTCAAAATCGCAGTGCTGCCACTCCTGAGCAAAAGCCTCAAACTAGCCTTGCGCAAAGCGCAGTTACTGGTATAATAGAGTCATGAGTTATGCTCACAGTAAGCAGCATAGAGCACTAAGGAGGAAATATGCTACAAGAAATACAAAAAAGAAAAAGCACTAGAAAATATACCAGTAAGCCTGTTTCGGATAACCAAATAATACAGCTTATTGAAAGTGCCCGGTTAGCACCATCGGGAAGCAATACACAGCCATGGAATTTTATCATAGTGAGAGCAGATGATATAAAATCAAAAATTGCGGAAGTAAACAACAATCAAGCCTGGATGAAAAACGCGCCTGCTCTCATTGTATGCGTAGCAGATATCCGGTGCCGTATAAAAGATGATTCAGAAATATATTTAGATGAAAACAGTGACTTGCCGGAGCTAAAACAAATAATACGGGATACCGCCATAGCCATAGAGCATATTCTTTTGGAGGCTGAGAGCCTTGGTCTGTCCAGTTGTTGGACAGCGTGGTTTACGCAAGACGGCATCAGGCCGGTGCTGGAAATTCCAAATGACAAGTACGTTGTGGGCGTTGTAGCCATAGGCTATTCCGACGGCGAGGGGAAATCTGCCCCCAGGCGCCCATTAGAAAGCATGATCCGACATGAAAAGTGGTAGCTAATGCAAGTTTTCCACACTCAGGCAGTTTATATGGATGACAAGCCTTAACTCCAAAAGTCAGTTTAGCGCATCCACTCACATCTCCAGCAGGGGCAGGTATTTACAACTTCCACAACAAATCGGCTTGGCGCAACCTCGCTGCACAGCTCAATCAGAAAGATAGATTGCCTTCCCGGGTCATTGCAAGACGGCGCTTCAAATGTTATACTGCCTCGCTCGTCAATACTCTGCAAAAAAGCTGAACCCCCAATGCGCGAGGTGAAAACTGCTACAAGTGTATTATCTTCAAAAAACTCTTGCGGATACGAGATACCAAAAAGGTTAAGTTTTGAAAATTCAATTTCAGATGTTATAACTTCGATATGATTCTCTCCAAAATTGTGATGCCTGTCCCATAACCTTCTGGATGAAAACTCCAAGTAGCTATCATTTGGAGCCTCTTGTACCGTTACAATTGAAACTGTGCGTGTAGCATCATCCCAGTGTGCCTGCGCAACCCCGGTCCGCGAAATAATTGATATCGGCATCATCAATGTTTCATTGCGGGGATAGATATGTGCAACGCTAAGAATCCTACGGTTGTTTACAGTTATTGTGCTGCGGTGGCCTTCCATAAGTACAATGGTTGTTTCGCCGTCGCAAATATTTATAACCTCCACAGGCTCACCGCTTTGGTATGGTAAATAGTATACTTTTGCTACCTCAAAGCCCATCGCCTCAAACACGGTATAAAGCGGTACCCTAACCAGCCCACCCGACACTTCCGGCTGTTGTCCTTCAAAGGTTATTGGCCTGTCGTTAAGCAGCACCGATATCTCGTTTAACGGGTGCTTCGCACCCGCAGCAATATCTATTAACTCCCCGGCAATTTCTATGCCCGTCACAGTATCTAAGTTCAAAAAGCCGTTTTCTGTATCAAATGAAAATGACACACCCCGGATGCCATCTCTTATTTGGCTCTGATCCCAGCTTTTAACATTTATAATGCCTTGCGCATTTATTGCAATAAGACCCGGGTCAACCTTCGAATATCTCTGCCCAACAGGTGGCAAAGGTGTAAAATCATTTACCGCCAAAAACAAGGAGTACGAGTTTAATCTTATTTCCCGGACTATGACATTTTCTGACATTTTTATACTTAAGTCATCCACTACTTTGCGCGGGGTGGAATCTGGGCTGCTCACCCTTTGAGTAAGGTATATCGGAATGCGTTCGACCAATTTGAAATTGCCGATTAGGCGGTAACTTTCCAGAGAATCCACGTCTATCGGAAATACAAACTCAACGTGCTGTATTCTCTCATCACCATGTACAAACCAAAATTGCCGCCCATCTATCCGCCTTCCACCGTAGTCATATAAAACGATTTCGGAGAAGCCTGCGTAATCTCCAAACGTGTCCCATCCTCCCGCCGGACGGTGTTCCGGTGGGAGGTTATAAATTTGCACTCTCAAATTGTTTCCCACCACTCCTATGCTCGAAATAGCTACTTCCAAACCTTCTATCCCGATATCAAGTCCGGAGCTGCCCGGGGTGAGCAAAATGTTGTCATCCCGCAAAGAGGCACTCGGAATAGGATGCCCACTTGGAGTAAATGCCGAGCCACTCTCGCGCAAATGGGGGTGCGGGATTACGGGGTGACCGCGCTCAACATAACGAAGGTCTATCGGTATCTCCACATCAAAAAACTCTCTGGGATTGTGAAAAATACTGTTAACTGTAACAGGAATGCTGCCGGAATAATAAAATGGCACAGAAAGTTTTTGCCGAATAAAAAATGTAAGATTACCTGTTATCTCATCACGGTAAATGAGCTCATATTCCAAGGTTGACGAGGGCTGCACAAAAAAGCCTGGGATATTGAGCCTTCTTCCATGAAATACCCGTCCCGCGTGCAAATCTCTGTCAATAGTAAATGATATGTGAAAATCTCCATCTAACCGACAGTCATACAAATCCCTAAGTGTCAAATAGACATCTACCAAATTATCATGGAAAGCTACAGCCATGAATTCAATGCTGATACCATGCTCTAATGTTTCATCTCGCTCTGAATGCACATTTATATCCACGGGTGTAAGGAGTGCCGCTCTTTCCTCTCCAATGATTTTAACTAAATCGGTAGGGCGGTTGGGTCTCTGTGTTGAAATTACAACCGTCCTTGTAGCTGCGTCCCAGCTTAAATCAAACAAGACATTTTCCAAAGCCGCACGAAGTGGTATCATAGCAGAGCCTCCCACTAGTTGCATCGGAACATCAAGAGCATAGCTCCCTCCATTGGACGTGAAAATAGCGCTGTCGATTGTCAGCGCTATGAAATGCCTATCACTTTCTAATGTCACCATACCTGTGCTGCTGTCCCATTGCACATCAAATCCCAGCTTTTCGAACACTCCGCGCACAGGAATAAGGGTTCTGCCCTCAACCAGAATGGGGTTTTGACCCTCAAAGATTACCGGAACTCCATCAATTGTCACATTTACGCCACTGCCTGCATAGACCGGAATTGAAAAAACAGCAACGAAAAATATGACAGCCACCGTAAAGATAATTTTCTTCATTTGGTATCTTCCTCCAGCTTTTATAAGTTATAGGAGGACGGCACCGCTCTAAAGCCTATCCTCTTTTATCTTTTTCACTTCCGCCACGGCGAGTTCGTCGCAGCGATTGTTGTATTCGTTGTCGGAGTGGCCTTTGACCCAGTTGAAGTTTACTTTGTGTTTATCCAGCAGCGGGACGAGCTTAATCCACAGGTCGGGGTTTTTGACCTCGCCGCCCTTGCGCTTCCAGCCCCTTTTTTGCCAGGAGGTGAGCCAGCCTTGGTTTATGGCGTTAGATACATATTGGGAATCGGTGAAAAGCTCCACTTCACACGGTTCTTTGAGGGCTTCAAGGGCTGTGATTACTGAGATTAGCTCCATGCGGTTATTTGTCGTGCTGACTTCGCCGCCTGTGAGCTCTTTTTTTGCGCCGCCGTACATCAGTACCGCCCCCCAGCCGCCCGGTCCGGGGTTGCCGGAACAGGCGCCGTCGGTATAGATTGTTACTTTTTTCATGTTTTATTCCGTAGCTTCAGCCTCGCCATCTTCGCCGAATCCTTCGCCTTCGCCTTCATTTTCATCCTCGTCATATTCCATTTCCTCTTCTTCCTTTTCGGTGCGGGCGATGGATATTACGTTGGCCTCACTCTGGGTGCGCATCAGGCGCACGCCTTGGGTGGAGCGGCTGAGAAGGCTTATGTCTGAGGCAGCCATGCGGATTATCGTGCCATCGTCGGAGATAATCAGAACATCGTCGTTTTCATCGACCACCTTGACATCCACAACCTTGCCTGTTTTGTCAGTGATCTGGTAGTTCTTCTTGCCGTAGCCGCCGCGGCTCTGGACTCCATCCTCGCCGCGCAGGTACTCGTTAATCTCAGTTCTCTTGCCGTAACCGTTCTGCGTTACAGTAAGCAGTGCGCCTCCTTCTCTGGCACGGGCTGCACCCACACAGAAGTCGTCCTTGCGCAAGCGGATTCCGCGCACACCTGCTGCGACCCTTCCCATCGGGCGCACATCGGTTTCGTTAAAGAATATCGCCATGCCGTTATGGGTGGCAATGAGAATCTTCTGCCTGCCGTCTGTGTCGCGCACGGAGATAAGCTCATCATTTTCACTCAAAGTAATGGCTCTTATGCCCACATTCTTTATGTTGCGCAGCTCCGAAGTTCTCATGCGCTTCACTGTTCCTGCGCGTGTGACCATGACTAGATAGGCATCTTCGTCAAATTCGCGTATGCGGATCATTGCGGAAACTTTCTCGCCCTGCTCCATCGGCAGAATATTGACTATGTTAGTGCCACGCGCCTGCCGGCCTGCTTCGGGGATTAAATAACCCTTCTTTCTATAAACCCTGCCAAGGCTTGTAAAGAACAGGATATAGTCATGGGTTGAGGCCGTAAATAGAGTTTCCACATAGTCCTCTTCCTTGGTGGTCATCGCAGTAATGCCTCTGCCGCCGCGCTTTTGAGATCTGTAGGTGCTTGCGGGCTGGCGCTTTATGTAGCCTGCATGAGTGAGGGTGTATACACACTCTTCCTCGTCAATGAGATCCTCAATATCAATCTCATCCTCGACAATCGCAATCTCAGTGCGGCGCTCATCCCCGTATTTATCGCGGATTTCAATGAGCTCTTCCTTCAAAACAGAGTCCATCAGCTCCCTGTCGGAGAGCAGCTTTAGAAGGTGCTCAATCTTTTTTTGCAGCTCCGCATATTCGCTTTCAATCTTCTCAATTTCAAGGCCTTGCAGGCTTCTCAGGCGCATTTCCAAAATGGCTTGAGCCTGAATTTCAGAGAGCTCAAAGCGCTCCATCAGCCGCTCTCTAGCGTCATTGTAGCTGGAACGTATTATGCGGATAACCTCGTCAATATTGTTGCATGCAATGCGCAAGCCCTCTAGGATATGGGCGCGCTCACGGGCTTTTTTGAGGTCGTATTCAGTCCTGCGGCGCAAAATTTCCCGCTGGAATGTAATATATTCATCAAGCATCTGCCGCAGTGACAGCACACGGGGCTGGCTCTGATCGTCCACAAGGGCCAGCAGCACAATAGCAAAAGTAGTCTGAAGCTGAGTTTGGGTGTACAGGCGGTTGAGCACAACTTGGGCATTGGCATCGCGCTTTAGCTCAATTACAATGCGCATGCCATCCCTGTCAGACTCGTCGCGCATGGCTGAAATACCCTCGACACGCTTGTTTTTTACGTTGTCGGCAATCGACTCCAGCAGGCGGGACTTGTTTACTTGGTAGGGCAGTTCGTGGACTATGAGCCTCGTCCTTCCGTTTCCAAATTCTTCTGTATCCACACGCGCGCGGATGCGGATTCTACCGCGCCCTGTGGCATAGGCGGCTCTGATTCCGGCTCTGCCCATTATGATGCCGCGGGTTGGGAAATCAGGCCCTGTAATATGCTCCATTAAATCATCCAAATCCGCCTCGGGGTTATCCATGACGCAGATTGTGGCGTTTATAACCTCTGTTAAGTTATGCGGCGGGATGTTGGTCGTCATGCCTACGGCAATACCGCTGGAACCATTGCAGAGCAGGTTGGGGAAACGGCTGGG
>WQRL01000002.1 GCA_009786775.1 Oscillospiraceae bacterium | reverse complement strand
GACTGATTTTCCCATGCGCGCGGGGCTTCCCAAGCGCGAGCCGGAAATGCTCAAGGGCTTTTACGATAACAAGGTTTATGAAACTTTGATGGAAAAAAACAAAGGAAAGCCGGTTTTTGTTCTCCATGACGGACCGCCGTTTTCAAACGGTGATATCCACATAGGCACCGCCATGAACAAAATCCTCAAGGATATTATCGTCCGCGAGAAAAACATGTCAGGGTTCTACTCCCCTTACGTCCCCGGCTGGGATAACCACGGCATGCCCATTGAGAGCGCTATCATTAAAAAGAACAAGCTCGACAGGAAGAAAATGTCCATTCCCGAATTCCGCAACGCCTGTCAGGCTTTTGCGTCTGAATATGTGGACAGGCAGAGGGAACAGTTTAAGCGCCTCGGTGTCCTAGGCGACTGGGATAACCCCTACCTAACCATGTCCCCCGCTTTTGAAGCGGAAGAAGTGCGCGTGTTCGGCAAAATGTATGAAAAAGGCTTCATCTACAAGGGGCTCAAGCCCGTTTACTGGTGCCCCCACGATGAAACCGCACTGGCCGAAGCTGAGATTGAATACGCCGATGCACCCTGTACGGCAATTTTTGTAAAATTTAAGATTAAGGATGACAAGGGGCTTCTTAGCGGTATCCCGGGAGCTGAAAACGCCAGCATCCTAATCTGGACAACCACAGCCTGGACCCTTCCAGGCAATTTAGCCATCTGCATGGGGCCGAGGATTGAATACTCTGTCTGTGAGGCAGGCGGCGAAGTCTATGTGGTGGCCACAGAGCTTGCCAAAACCGTCTTTGAACAGGCGGGCATCGAAAAATATACCACTTTGAAGAAAATTCCCGGAGCGGATTTTGAACTTGTCACAACCCAGCATCCATTTTATGACCGCGAATCGCTTGTAATTCTCGGCGACCATGTCACGGTTGAAGCGGGCACAGGCTGCGTCCACACCGCTCCCGGGCACGGTGTTGACGACTTTAACGTCTGCCGCAAATACCCGCAGCTCTCCATGGTGACACCGGTAAATGACAGGGGCGTTATGACCGAAGAGGCGCTGCAATACGAAGGGCTCTTCTACTCCAAGGCAAGCCCTGTGATTATAGAGGACCTTCGGACAAGCGGGGCCCTGTTCGCCTCAGAAGAGATTGTCCACTCCTACCCCCACTGCTGGAGATGCAAGAACCCCATAATCTTCCGCGCCACTGAACAGTGGTTTGCCTCCGTTGAAGCTATGAAAGACACAGCCATCAAGGCCTGTGAAGAGATAAAGTGGATTCCCGAATGGGGCAAGGACCGTATGATCGCCATGATTGCCGAGCGCGCCGACTGGTGCATCTCGCGCCAGAGGCACTGGGGCCTGCCGATTCCTGTTTTCTACTGCGATACCTGCGCAAAACCTATCTGTACACCCGAAACAATAGAAACCGTAGCGGCACTCTTCGGCCAGAAGGGCTCTAACGCCTGGTACGAACTGACCGCCAAAGAAATTCTGCCTGGCGGCTTTACCTGCCCGCATTGCGGCGGCCAGGAGCTCACCTCCGGCAGCGACTCCCTCGACTGCTGGTTTGACTCAGGCTCCACCCACGCAGGCGTCCTGAGTTCGGGCAATTTCCCGGAGCTTCAGTTCCCTGCCGATATTTATTTAGAGGGTGGCGACCAATACCGTGGCTGGTTCCAGTCCTCCATGCTCACAAGCATCGCAACAAATGGTGTTGCACCGTTTAAGAGGATTATAACCCACGGCTGGACAGTTGACGGAGAGGGTAAAGCCATGCACAAGTCCCTTGGCAATGCCGTTCCGCCCGAGGAAGTAATACGCGACTACGGCGCGGACATACTGCGACTGTGGATTGTTTCCAGCGATTACAAAGTTGACACGAGAATTTCCAAAGATATTCTCAAGCAGCTCTCTGACATATATCTCAAAATCCGCAACACAGCTAGGTTTATTCTAGGCAACCTGAGTGGCTTTGACCCAAATGCCCAGGTGGCTTTGGAAGATATGCCCGAGCTTGACAGATGGGCGCTGGCCCGCCTTAACAAGCTCATAGAAAGCGTCAGGGCCTCCTATGACAAGTATGAGTACCACACAATTTACCACGCTGTCCACAACTTCTGCACAGTGGACATGTCTAATTTCTACCTGGATATAATAAAAGACAGGCTCTACTGCGACACCACCGATGGAGTCCCGCGCCGCAGTGCCCAGACTGTCATATATATCATACTGGATTCGCTCGTGCGCATCCTAGCCCCTCTTCTGGCCTTCACACCCGAAGAAATCTGGGCCGAAATGCCCCACCACGACGGGGCGGACTCCCGCAGCGTGCTCTTTAACAGCTTGCCCGAACCCGTAGCTGCCTATGCTTTCACTGCGGAGCAGGAAGCCATGTGGGATAAGCTAATGCGCCTGCGCACCGATGTAAACAAGGCTCTGGAGCTGGCCCGCTCCGAAAAAATAATCGGCAAGCCGCTGGATGCGGAAGTGACTCTTTATCTCACCGAAGCTGCAACCGCAGCTTTCGAGGAAATAAAAGCTCAGGATCTCAAAATGCTTCTTATAGTTTCCGGAGTGGATGTAGTGCATGGCCCAGGCGAAGGCTATGAGGGGACAGAATTTCCTGGCCTCACTGCCGCTGTCAGGGCGAGCACGGCGCCCAAATGCTTGCGCTGCTGGACTCATGACAAGGATGTAGGCCAGAGCACAGAGCATCCGGAGCTTTGCCCGCGTTGTCTTCACGCTGTAACAGGGAGGTAATTCTTTATGTTGGTTTTCGTATTTTCGGGATTGGTCGCACTGCTGGATCAGTTTTTTAAGCAGTGGATTGTCCGCACCGTTGACGTGGCCACCCCGGCTTATGTAGATCAAATGGATTTGATTCCGGGCGTAATTGACCTGATTCACGTCCACAACACAGGCGCTGCCTTCAACATTTTAGCAGGCCAGCGCTGGCTTCTGGCAGGGATTGCCTTTGTGGCCTGTATTGTCTTAGTTTTCATTTTGCTGCGCTATACAGAGGGCTTCTGGGGCACTTTGGGCCTTGCGGCTGTGCTGGGCGGCGCTGTCGGCAACTTGATTGACAGGGTCATTCACGGCTATGTAATCGACATGTTTAGAACACTGTTTGTAAATTTTGCTATTTTTAACATCGCAGATATTTTCATCACCTTGGGCTTTCTCACCTTCTGTATCCACTTCATCGCAGTCACAATAAGGCAGGCGCGTGAAGAGAAGGAGGGGCTTGATGAAGAGGCTCTCATTGACGGTGGCGAGTTTAGCGAAGATTATGACGATTATTACGACGAAGAGCATGGTGAGCACTACCAGCAAAATGAAGAAATCGATTATGCTGAGGAATTTAACCGCGGCCATGCCCCTGAGGGGCACGGGCATGTGCAGCAAAGCTACCAACAGCCCGCACAGGTGGGGCCAGGTATGGACACCGATCCCGATTTGAGTGAGCTGAGGGAATATATTGAGGACTCACAGAGCCAGTCTGCCCACGTTTCATCCGCTTATGCCGAGCCTGTTGTGACACAGGAACATTCCGTCAAGGCTTCCGGCGCAGGCGCAAGCAGCTGGCACGGGTACTATGACAACACACCAGATTCTGCCGCAGGCGGCGACTCTTCAACTTCGGAGGCTCTTAGCGCACTTGAGCTGGAGCTCAATTCCGTGGATGATTATGATATCGACTCCATGCTCAAGGAATATGGTTTTGAAATCGGCGGCTCTGAGCAGAAATAATTAATTTAGAAGCGAGGGCGGGGCTTTGTGAAAACAGTAACGCTTGAATCAACTATCAGCGGGGAACGGCTTGATGTCTTCCTCGCTTCTAATATTCCAGACCTGTCCCGGAGTGCAGCCCAGAAGCTGCTGGCTTCCGGTGGCGTGACCCTACAGGGCAAAGTCCTGGCAAAAAACCACAAGACTTCCCTCGGGGAAGTTTACTCCGCCGAGCTTGAAGAAGCTGAGGAGCCTGTAGCTCTGCCCGAGGACATCCCGCTTAATATTGTCTTGGAGGATGACGACTTAATCGTTATAAACAAGCCCCAGGGCATGGTCGTACACCCCGCTCCGGGGCATTTTTCGGGCACTCTGGTCAACGCCTTGCTTTTTCACTGCGGGGATAGCCTGTCGGGAATCGGCGGGGNAAAAAGGCCGGGGATTGTACACAGGCTGGATAAGGATACCTCAGGTCTTATTATCGCCGCCAAAAATGACAGGGCACACTTAGCGCTGGCCAATCAGCTCAGTTCACGCACTCTTACAAGGGAGTATGAGGCCGTGGTGCGCGGGGTGCTCAAATCCGATTCGGGCAAGATTGATGCCCCTATTGGGCGGCATCCTACAGATAGGAAGCGGCAGGCTGTGGCGAGGCTGCAAGCCCGTGAAGCTGTGACCTACTACGAGGTGGTCACTCGGTTTTATGGCGTGCCGGGAGGCTTTGGTGGCTCTGGAAGTTCGGGGTACACCCATGTGCGGTGCAGGCTGGAAACGGGCAGGACCCACCAGATCCGTGTGCACATGGCCCATGTGGGGCATCCTGTAGTCGGCGACTTCGTCTATGGGATGAAGAAGCCCGAGCTTGGGATGAGCGTGCAGTGCCTCCATGCAGCGCGGCTGAAATTTGAGCATCCCTCTTCCGGCGAGTCTGTAGAATTATGTGCGGAGCTGCCTGAATACTTCTTAGGGGTCTTAGGAAAGCTCAAGGGGCTTGAGGGGTAGTGTCTATGTCCTATTTAACTCATGAAGATTATATGGCCGCGGCTCTTGAGCTTGCACATGAGGCTGCCGAAAATGGCGAGGCTCCCGTGGGCTGTGTAATAGCCGGTGCCGATGGCGCGATAATTGGCCGGGGCCGAAACCGCAGGGAGGCGGAGAAGTCTGCCCTTGCCCACGCTGAGATTGAAGCCATTGACGAGGCTTGCCGTGCCATCGGGGACTGGAGGCTGACGGGCTGTGCCCTCTATGTTACCTTAGAGCCTTGCCCGATGTGTGCCGGAGCGGTTATAATGTCCCGTGTGAGCAAAGTTTTCTACGGTGCGCGCGATGAGCTGACGGGTTCGTGCGGGAGTGTTATAAATCTTTTCATGGAAAATTATGGCCAGAGCACACAGGTGACAGGCGGGGTTCTGGCCGAGAAGTGTTCTAGCATTTTGACGGAATTTTTTAAGAATTTGCGTTTCAAAGGGGAGGATTGCTGATTATGCCTATGAAAGAGGGCTATCATGCCCAGAGTTATTTATTTGCGCCGGGTTCAACGAAGGCTGTAATTTTCATCCACGGATTTATGGGTAGCCCCAGGCAGTTTGACAGGCTTGCGGGGGCTGTGCACAAGCGGGGGTTTAACGCGGTAATTTTGCTGCTGCCCGGCCATGGCAGGTCATCCCGCGATTTTTCTTTGAGCACTGCCGAAATTTGGCAGAAGTATGTGCAAGACGAGATTGAGCGGCTGTCGGCCAAGTTTACTGACATCTGGCTCGTGGGGCATTCCATGGGCGGGCTTTTGGCTCTCGGTGCGGCGGCAAAACCGCACAAGGCTCTGCGCGGGGTAATGACGATCGCAAGCCCTTTCAAGCTCACTGCGCTTTCCCGCAAGGATATCAAAATCCGCCTAATTACTGTTCTTGCAAGCGATGAGAACAAAATCAAGTCCGAATACATGGGCAAAAATAGCGTGCCTGTAACTTCCAAAATTTTCCTTCACACTCTCGGCCCGATGGTGCAGGTGTCCTTGCTAATGCGCTCCACTAGGGCAAAGCTCCCTAGTATCACCTTGCCTGTGGTGTCCGCCTACTCCAAGGGCGATGAGCTGGTGTCTTTTAGAAGCCTTGAAATTATCCGCTCGGAGATCTCCGCCATACCCTTTGAAGAGGTAGTTTTGGAGAGGTCCCTTCACGCTTTTTATACAGAAAAAGAGAAGGTTATCCTCGAAGAGGCTCTTATAGAGTTTTTGGGTTGATATTGCGCTTCCCATATATCCTAAACCATCCGAACCATTCACACCATCCGCCGGACAGGGGTACTGCTCTGAGAAAAAGCGGGTCGGCCTTCGTCAGTCACGTCTATCTTGGCGAAGACTTGCAACCTTTGACAAAACTTGTGTTCCAGGACTGCGGCCGCCCCACTTTCCCTCAGAGCAGCACCCCTGTCCGGCTAATCTGTGGAAATACAATGGATTAATAAGTTAACATACGTATTTTGAAGTAACTACTTGACAAAGGTGGCTGTTTCATAGTAGATTACTTTCGGTTAGGCGTTCAAATTTAGGTATACTTATGTTATTTTCAGTGCTTCGCTTATGCGCAGTCCTGTTTGCATAACTATTACTATCGGCGCGTAATGTCCGTTTTTATAGAGGAAGTATTGGGATAGATAGTGCGGACATGAGATTGGCTTACACAATGTAAAGATTAAAATATCCGCGGCGGCCTAACCTAAAGGTGGTTAAAATGATGAGACGAGTTATCCGTATAATTACGCTTTTGCTGACAATGCTAGTTGTCGCGTTTCTCATGTCCTGTACACAAACAGAGACCTCGGAGGTTGCATCATCTGCTGAGCCTCAAAATTTGCAAGGAGAACTTACTATTCTTGTTCAAGAAATTGGCGGCAGGCCTTTCCCGGGAGATTTTGCTATTTACGCCCGCATGTTTAACCAGCTGCATCCGGATGTAACGTTTGTATTTGAGGGATATCAAGGTGCCACTGATAATGCCCAGCAGATAGCATTAACAACGCGTTTGCTTGCGGAGCCGCCGGATATTTTCTGGTTTCAACCGTCGTTTATTGCTTTCGAGAAAGTTATTCCCGATTCATTGTTTGTGAATTTAAATACATTCTTCGATGGGCCGAGAGGTATTAACCGGGAGAACTATTTTAACAATATATTTGAAGGGGCAGAATCCGGCGGCGGACTGTTCCATTTGCCGTTTTGGATAATACCTGAGTTTGTTTTCTTAAACCGTGAGCTTTTTGATGCAATCGAAGTAGACATCTCAACAATCTCATCAATAAATGTCGATGATGAAATAGATTTTTTCAACAGAGTCGCACATGCGCTGCCCCACAGGATAATTCAGCCGAATTACCGATTTAGCCCCATGCAGGTGCTTATGCGCGAAAAAATGTATGACTTGCAAACGGATGAAGTTTTCATTGACACACCTGAGGTTTTGCGCCGTATGGAGCTGGCTGTGGAAATCGGGCTTCCAAGCTCAGGACCCCGGGCGATGGGAGTTCGTCCCATGATTGAGTTTCTGCCGGGCGAGTTTATTGAAACAGACTGGGGCGGCTCAACCACATGGGCGGCAACAACGCTGTATTTGCAGCCTTCGGACTCTCTGTTTTTTTCCTCACGCGACGGCAGTAACTTTAACGCAGGATTAATGTTTTTACAAGACCATCCTGATGTTACATTTTCAAATCCGATTCCCTACTTAACAACCGGAGGAGATGTGCTCTACAGAAGTGCGGCGATTGCCATAATGCAAAATTCATCTAACCATAATCTTGCGTGGGAGTTTCTGCGCTTTATAATGGAATTTGAAGAAAGCCTCTTTACCGGTCCACTCAGTGAGTATATAGGTGTCGCGCATCATTCAATAAATAGGAGAAGGTTTGAAGCTCAAGTGACAGATTTTTTAACGGCTGCCTTTGATGATGTGTTGGCAGCGACAAACTTAGCGCTTCATTTGGGGCTTGAAGAAATTGAAGATCCGCAATACCGCATGGAAAGGCAAATTGAAATAAGAGATACCATGGTGAGTGACGCCCTTGATTTTAACAGAAATATGATGGAGCTTCTGAGTCTTGAAGTACAGCACTCACAAGCGGCACTTAACTCACTTATATACCCTGATATATGGCTCTTGCACACAGGACGGCAGAATGTCCCCACAACTTTAAGAAATATCCAAAACAGGCTTGAACTTTATGTCGCCGAGTAGCGTCACACAGACGGAAAAAGACGGTGCAAGATTTGTGTGTTTTAGGCTTTACGGACCACCGGGAGGGAAGATGACAAATATTACAAGCGCAAGAAACAGCACCCAAAAGCCAAATTCGGCGGGTTTTGGCGCCAAAAAGCGAGTTTGGCTGTTTGTTCTCCCAAGTCTTACCGGGATAAGCATTTTCTTCTTCATCCCGGTGGGCTTGTCGCTGATGTATGCATTTACAAACACATTCGGCGATTTTGTGTTCTTTCGCAACTTTGCAGATGTTCTTGGAAACACCGCCTTTAGGCTTGCGGCAACAAATTCAATAAGGTTTATTGCGGTGAGTGTGCCGCTTAATATGATTATCTCATTTATACTTGCGCAGTTTCTCCAAAATCTGCGGTATAAAAAACTTTTGGCTCTTGCTTTTATGATTCCGATGATTATTCCGTCGGGTTCAATTGTGTTTTTTTGGAACACTTTGTTTGCAGATAACGGAGCTATAAACAGCTTTCTGTTCTCAAGAGGAATGGACACTATCTCATGGCTTAATACGGATTGGTCATTTACGATTATCCTAGTAGTGTTTTTGTTTAAGAATCTGGGCTTTAATGTGGTTTTGTTCATGGCGGGTTTTCAGCTTATTCCAAAGGTATATTACGAGATGTCAACCCTTGAAGGCTGCGGCGTTTTTAAAACATTTTGCCATGTCACATTCGTCTATATTATTCCCACGACATTTCTTGTGCTGATGATGTCTATTATCAACTCTTTTAGGATTTTCCGGGAAATTTACTTGCTTTTCGGGCCATATCCCCATCAGTCAGTATATATGCTACAACATTTTATGAACAATCAATTCATTTTTGCAAATATGCAAAGACTCTCTGTTACCGCAACATTAATTTCAGCAGTGGTTATTATTTTGGTGCTTGGCATTTTTCACGCACAAAAGAAAACATCGGAAACTTTTTATTAAACTATTCCGTGTGTCCGCATTACGCATTATTTGGGAGACCTATTATGAGCTTTAGAAACAAGTTTTCATACAATACACGTCTGATGGTTATTACAATCGCCGCAGTTGTGAGCCTTCTTCCTGTCTTGTTCGTTTTCGCAAACTCTTTGATGAGCAGCTTAGAAGCCGAGGCAAGGTATTCAAGCATAGTTACAGCACACAACAGCTTCGGTGTTATTGACGGTAATATGCACTATATGGACATAACTCTCGTGCCCGACGTGCTGAGCGCATCGGCCTGGCGTGAAATTTTGCTTGAAAACCCTGCTAATCTCCGTTATCTTTGGAACTCGATAGTGCTTGCCGTGACAATCGTCGCAGGGCAACTGATTATTGCACCGCTAGCAGCATACGGCTTAGAAAGAGCGAGGACAAGACATAAGGAGAAGCTCTATTTTGCATATATTATTATTATGCTCTTGCCGCTCCAAGCTCTGCTCGTGCCGCATTTTATCGCGGCTAACATACTCGGAATAAGCGGTGGATACCTTGCGATAATTTTGCCTGCAATTGTTGCACCGCTCGGTGTGTTTTTAATCAGGCAGCAAATGAAAGGCTTTGAAAAAAGCATTATTGAAGCGGCAGCAATTGACGGAGCAGGAGAGTTTACAATCTTTTGTAAAATGATATTGCCGAATATCATGCCTGCAATGGCCGCACTGACGGTTTTGGCTTTTGCTGAGGCGTGGAACATCGTCGATCAAGCTGTTGTGTTTATCAGAAATAGGCATGACATGCCGCTTTCGGTTCATTTATCAACAAATTTGACAGACAATATCGGTGTGGTCTTTGCGCTGTCAACACTGTTTATGATACCTGCGCTTATTATTTTTATCGGCGGCCAGGATGATTTGGGAGAAGGGCTTATTTACTCGGGCGGTAAATAGCTGCCATAAGTTTATGATTGCGAGGGTTTGTTTTGAAAATTTCATCTAAAAAGATTTGTGCAATATTGGCTGTGGTGTTCATTGCCGGGCTTATTTCGGTGACTGTTTACTCAAGGGGTGTTGCGCAAAGCCGCAAACCTTTTGTCGAGATTGCATTATCGGAAAGCGGCTCGCTAAATTGGTCTTTTGAAACTCGTGCGGGACTTGACCCTGCGCCTGCGGAGGCAATTGAAAGAGGGTTTGAGTGGGTATTTAATATAACTATCCCGTTTGAAGCATATTCTCAATACGCAAGCTCATTATATTTGGTGACGGCACGTGCAAATTTTGACTTTAGCGCATTTTTTCAGCCTATAACAACAATCCACCGCAACCTCATTGATAACGGCGATATAGAATATGTATTTGGCTTTATGCCCGACAGAACGATATGGGAAAACGAACAAGCAACCGTTGTTATAGAAAATGCAGGTCCGCTTGTTTACGAAAATCTTATCCCGGTCTCTGCGGTACATTATGACAGGTTTACCGGCGAGCATTATGTTATGTCCGTAATAAGGCAAGACGGAGCATGGGGCAGGGAGTATGTTGCAAACAGGCAGGTTGTGGAGTTTTTCTTTCCAAAACGCATAGGAGACAGCTACAACCTGATGTTTCCGCTGACAAATCCGGTAATAACAAACTCACAGTCGCCTATAACTCACGGAATGTTGGTGCGGATTTTCGAGTGAGGCTTTTAGCCGCAGCTATTAGGGTAGGAGGACGCTCAACGCGGCAGGACGCGGAGCCGTTGGGTTTGGGCTTATGAAAAGCGGGCACTCCCGTTCGGTGAGCACCCGCTTGTGTGTTTTGACATGCGCTTTTTATAGTTTCAGCTCCTGTGGTTACAATTTTAACGTCCTTAGTGTGATACGTAATGTCTGTTGTTCTGACAAAGTTGTACATAGCATTGAATGTGCGTTTTCTATCAAGCAACGAGATATTATTGTACAACTCTTCGTTACGAATTAAAGGAGCAGTGTGAATGGTGAAATTCGGCAAGCCTAAATCTCGTATTCTTGAGTTTAGTATATCTATATTTTCAATTATATCTTTTGACTGGTCATGAAAAACGAGTGTAACTATATAGAAAGGGCAATGATGTTCGTATTCTCCAAAATCGCCCGATTCATCGACGAACACACTCAGTTCTTTCACATACTCACCGCCTAACAAGAAAAATGGCGGGGTAACTCCCCGCCGTGGTGGGACCCGAGTCTTTCGACCAGCCCCAGCGAATAACCAAGTAATCGCTTTGAGTGAATTATAGCGAAATTTAATAGTAAAGTCAATAGTTAAAATTGAAGTTGTATGTGTGAAGCAAACGCTTGACAAAGGTGGCTGTTTAATAGTAGATTGCCCTTAAGCCCCGTGTTAGCAAACGAGCTCGATGGAAATAAGCAAAAAAGACAGCAAGCCGACTCTTGAAAGAATACCCTATAGGGGGCAATAGAGTACTATGCAGATAAAGAAATCCTTTGAACACAAATTGATTCAAAAAGCAATAAAACGTTATAAGTATGATGAAACGATTGACCAGTGTGCTGCAAGCGAAGCTTTTTATGAAAGTTATTCCTATCTTACTCAAGGGAAGCATCTGAAAGAGAACACACCTGTCCTCTATGTGGTTTTGGCAGGTACGCCCAACTGTAGTCATATAGCCGCAAAAAACTTGCTTTTTCAAGGTGATAATGAGTGTTGGAAATATTTTGGGAGGACTGCACAATTTTGGAGTTTCCAGTACATTGACACAAAGGCAACAACATTTATCGACCACATCTCTTTCGATTTGAGCTATGCTCTGTACGTAGAGAGGGAGGATTTGATAAGCGTCATATTAGAAAAACTGAACTCTGATATGGACGGAGATGAGTATAAAAGCGATAGCGCCTACATTAAACAACAGGTATATCCAAGCACATACCTAACTCATTTCATTGTTGAGAAATTGGGGATTTCAAATTCTGCATTTGATAAAGTTTTGCAGTTTGGCAGTGGGCTAGGGATTTATGAGCGGGTTGTAAGTGAGTGGGATAGCGCTTTTCGCAATATCGAGGCTGGGTATTGGAATAGCTTGTGTGAATATCACCTGAATGGCATAGGTGTCACGGGAACAAAACGGAAGGATGAAGAGTTTTTAGATTTTGGACTTATACCAATGGAACTGATTAACCTGTTTAGAGTACGCCAGAAATTAGGTTTGGATGTTCCAGAGATTAAGCATGAGCTGTTTACAACACCTATGGCAGTTTTTCCAAAAATCCCAACCGGGTACAATCCGCAATTAGACGTTAAGTTCCAACTTGTTGAAAGAACCAAGCGAGACATCAAAAGATATACGTATGAAGATATAGCTAAACAGTTGGGGCAAGAGTACGGAGAAAATACAAAGATATTTTTTTGAGTGAAGCGTCATATATTTTGACGAAAAAGTTGATATCGGAAATAACGTCCCCAATAAGGGCGAGCACAGCCTTGCGGGTTTTGTGTTGCCGGCCGTCTTGCCGTCCCCTTTGTGCTGGCGGCAAGCAGTCAATGGTAACAGCTTGCCGCGCCTTGCGTTATAGATGGTTTTTATTGCGCTTCCCAACGCTTCCAATGTATCCTAAACCATCCGTACCATCACACCATCCGCCGGACAGGGGTACTGCTCTGAGAAAAAGCGGGTCGGCCTTCGTCAGTCACGTCTACACTGGCGAAAACTTGCAACCTTGGACAAAACTTGTGTTCCAGGACTGCGGCCGCCCCACTTTCCCTCAGAGCAGCACCCCTGTCCGGCTAATCTGTGGAAATATAATGGATTAATAAGTTAACATACGTATTTTTTTGTTTTATGGTTAATACTTGGACAGCTTTTTACAAATGGCACAGCTTGATAAATACAAAAATATTTTTCCAAAACTCCACAGGGTATTTGGGTGGCCGTTTTTGGCTGTTTGGAGAAAATGACTTGAATCTTATGTTAATTGCATGGTATTATCAAAAGCAAGTTAGCTTAGACTAACTGGCATAAAGGCGAAAGGGGAACGATGCGGTGTGAAACTGATTATCAATGAAAATATAAATATTAACGAAACGGAAATTGTAATAAATTGTGCGGCTATGGATGCCCGCCTTCAGCATTTGGTTGATTATCTTAGGCAGTATTCCTATTCGCTCACAGGTACGATTGGCGAAGCACAATATTTTGTTTCAGTAGAAAATATTTTGTACATTGACAGTGTAGATAAATCCACGTTCTTTTATGACAAGCATAGGGTGTATCAGCATAAAAGCAGCCTTACTGAACTCGCTGCACAGCTTGAAAATGCTATGTTTGTGCGTATTAGCAAGAACTGTGCAATAAACCTATCTCACCTGCACAGTTTGCGTTCCTATGAAAATCATAAAATGGAAGCGACAATGAATAACGGTGAGCGTATTTTAGTAGGCAGAGCATTTACAGGTGTACTGAAAGATAAATTGACACAGTATAATACTTCTCCAATGTTCAAAGCGGCACAATGTCACAGTGTGCCTTGTGGGCAAGTCTTTGAGCGTTCTGTTGTGAATATGGGTAAAATTTTATCTTTCCATACTGTACCCAACCGCATTGTGGCTCTTTCTTATAGTGAAGCTGAAATACTTACTGCACTTGGGTTGACCGACAGAATAATAGTCATAGCGCCAGCTGAAAATTCCTCTGCTGATGTGTCTGAAAAGCATCAAGATTCAATTTCCAAAATCCCAACGGTAAAACGACAAAATTTAGGCGTGCCTGCCGCAAGCACATTGCCACCATTTTCGCCCGATTTTGTGTTGGGTTCGTTTCACTCACTAGGGGCATTGGGTATGGCTAATTTTGACGAGTATCCATTATTGGGTTTTCCTCTATATATGTTGGAATCTACAAACCCGCCGCAAGCCACTCTCGAATCGTTTTATCATGACATAATGAATCTTGGACGGATTTTTCGAGTGGAAGATAAGGCACTGGCTCTTGTGGAGTTTTCAAGGCGAAGGATAGACTTGCTACGTCAGCAGTTAACAAAAATCACGCCACGCCGAATTTTTGTATATGACAATGGCGATAAAATACCGTATACCACAGGCAAAGGTACGTTTGAAAACGACCTTATCTGCCTATCTGGTGGACAAAATATTTTTGGTGGATGCCCAAATGGCTATATGGATACTTCATGGGAGCAAGTAATCGACGCTGACCCGGAATTTATTATTGTGCATGAATACCAAGATGGAATAACTGGCAAAGAAAAGGTTGCCTATTTGAAAGGTAGAGACGATTTGCAGAACGTGGCGGCAGTGAGAGAAAATAAATTTATCATCGCTTCACTGTTAGAAGTTTTTCCAAACACCCAAAGCGCCAGCACCATAGAAAAATTTATTAGGCAATTTCATACAGGGCTACTGCCATGAGGAAATATAATTCAAACATAGTTGGCTTGCTTTTAATAAATTTGTGTTTTGGTGTAATCAGCCTTTTTGTCAGCACTTTTTTATTGGCTCAGATTTTTGTAATGGCTGGAGAGAGTTTTGTGGTTTTGGGATTGTTCAGCCTACTTAATTTTTCTTTTATTTTCGTTTTTCAGTTAATCGGCGGGGTGCTGTGTAAAAAATTTAAGCCTATTTATGTTACAAGGCTCTCAACCGTGCTGGCTTTTATACTGTTGATTGCCATTGTGGTATTACAAGACAATTTGATTTATTACTACATTTTCTTGGGATTGCTTTGGGGCTGTGTAGTTGGATTATTTATGTGTGCAAGCCAATTTTTCGTGTCAACGAACTCCGAAGGGGAAAGCACGCTATCATTCGTGGCGATTCAGACATTTTGGTTCTCGGCTGCTAATCTTGTTTTCCCTGTCACGTTGGGAGCGGTTATTTACTATGGAAATTTCCTAATTATATCCGCGGTGATTTTGGTAATCAGCGTTTTGCAAATGTTAGCGACATTTATAATCAAGGATAAACCGAAGGCAGAGGAAAGCAAAAAACTGGACATAACAGGTTACTTTAAGGCAATACAAAAAGCAAATCACCTTAAACAAGGGATTCAGTTATGGTTTGTTATTTCGTTGACAGGTTTTTCAGACACGATTGTCGTTTTAACTACCGCCCTCGTTATGTTGACCTTCAACACGCATTTGAGCCTTGGCATTTTGGTTTCATTGGTTTACGTTTTCGTTATGATTATCTCACGCCTGTACAAAAAAGCAGTTAATTTAAGAAAATATTTTTACGCCGCTGCCATTATTTTACCCCTTGTTGGTGTTTCTTTATTAGTTTGGTCTGCCAGTATGTCCTCTGTGGTGTTGTTTATGGTGTTTTACAGAAGCACCCGAAGCATAATCTTTATGGAAGAAGAAACAACAAGGCTGAATGCGGCAAAATACTGGAAAGGCGAAAAATTTACAATGGAGAGTAACTTGTTTTATGAATCTGCACTTGCATTCGGGGCTATCGTATCTGCTTTACTGGTAATCATCATCGGGACGTTTTATATACAATGGCTGGTAATTCTGCTCCTTGCCACTACTGTTTTCGCCTTTGCTCTACATGGGATTTTTCTAAAAGTGTGGCAACGTACCAATGTGAAGTGACTTGATATCACAAAGTCAATCGTTAAAACTAACTTGAAAAGGCTAGAATAAAGCAAGGTATTATGGTACTATAGGTTTGGTTAGGAGACTCTTCTATGGAAAAAGTGAAAATTTATCTTGATAACTGTTGTTTTAACAGACCTTACGATGACCAAACGCAACAACAAATACAATTTGAGTCTATAGCAAAACTGATGGTTCAATCATTTATAGTCGAGGGACATATTGATTTCGTATGGTCTTATATGATTGAGTTTGAGAATGCGAAAAACCCTTTTCCAGAAAAGCGTGGCACAATTCTTGCGTTCAAACAATATGCAAGTGAGGTAATCACACCAAGCCTTGCAATTGAAGAATCCGCAAAAACATTAGAGCACAAGGGGTTAAAGACATACGATTCACTTCATATTGCCTGTGCAACATTTGCAAAATGTGATTATTTTCTGACCGTTGATGACAAGGTGTTAAAGACGCAAAGCGATGAGATACTAATTACCGATCCCGTAGTGTTTATCAACCAATGGCTGAAAGGAGGAAACATAAAATGACAGATACATTGTTAAAATCAACCGCAATGGAGTTATTAGTAAAAAATTTAGGTGTCGTTGAAGCGGAGCGGTTTATTGCATTAATACTAAAAGAACCTTTTGACTACACCGAGTGGCGGAAAAGGTACCTGCTTGATAATTCCTCTGTTGAGGAATTACATAGTCAGGCAACTGAATACTGGAACACCCATTATCCAGAAGCTCTTTGAAGGTACGCGGGTACTCCCTGTTTCGGTGAGTACCCGCCTGTGTGTTTTGATAGGTGTGGTTAGGAGATTCTTCTGATGTTATCCGTTTACCCCTGCGGTATTTCGGCTATGACATCTGCAAGGGTTAGGGCGTTTTCGGTTGCGATTTTAGCGATATCCTCATATTCCGGCTTGGTCTTCTTTACGCCGTAACCCTGCGCTGTTTTTATTCTTACAGGGCCATATTTAGTTTGCACTTCCTCAGATTTTCGGGATAGCGTATACCTCCGGCTGATGCTTTCGCGTATTCCAAGAGTGGTTGTGTGCTTAAACAAGAGATTAAGCATTTTATCCCTTAAGTCATGCTTGCACATACAAGTGAGCAAAATGCCTGTCCGGCTTTTTTTCATGCCTATTGGCATTGTGTAAACATCAAGTGCGCCTTCTTCAAGCAGGAGTTGCTGCGCGAAAGCCACGGCTTCGGGTGTCATGTCATCTAAGTTGCATATAAGTTCAGTGACTTCCTCTTTACTGCGCGCGGCATCACCTATAAAAGCGCGGACGCAGTTAGCTTGCTCGAAGTCTTTTTTACCCATTCCGTAGCCGGTTTTTGATACTTTCATAACGGGCATTGCGCCAAATTCATTTGCATAATGCTTTAGAATTGCCGCTCCTGTGGGCGTACATAGCTCCCCTTTTATGTCGCCGCCATATATGGGGGCATCTCTTAAAATGTGCGCTGTTGCGGGTGCCGGAACAGGCAAAATTCCGTGTGCGCAGCGCACTTTCCCGCTGCCGACATGGACAGGGGATACTACAATCATATCTGGGGCAAGTTCTTCCACCAGCATACAAACTCCGACAATATCCGTAACCGCATCCATTTCCCCGACTTCGTGGAAATGGATTTTATTAACAGAAACGCCATGTGCATGGCTTTCAGCTTCAGCAATCAGTTTATATATTCCGATAGCATTTTGCTTAACCTCATTTGAAACATTAAGGTGCCCTATAAGATGCTCAATATGGCGGTAACTGCTATGCTCATGTGAGTGGCTGTGCTCATCACCGTGCTGGTGGCCATCTGCATGGGCATGATGATGGCTGTGCCCGTGGTCATGTGCGTGGTCATGTGCGTGACCATGTTCATGATTGTGATCATGCCCGTGAACACGTGCATGCGTGTGGCCATCTGCATGGTCATTTGCATGATGGTGTCCGTGCCCATGGTCATGCCCGTGGTCATGCATCTCCGAATTTTCTTCCACGCCGTTTACAAGCACTTTTATGTAAGTCCCGGTTATGCCATGTTTTACCGCCGGGGAGGATGTAACATTTACCCCTTGTATCCCAATGTTATTCAACTTCTCCAAAAACTCACCCGGATTACTATGCAGTTCAAGCAGTGCCGCCATCAGCATATCGCCGGCCGCACCCATATTACATTCAATATAAAGTGTTCTCATTTTACTTTACACCCCTTTGGTGATTAATCATACTGGCGAGATATCCACCGCCAAAGCCGTTATCAATATTCACAACACAGACCCCGCTTGCACAGGAGTTTAGTATTTCCATTGCTCCGAGATTTTTCATAGTCATCTTACCTCCATGTCCAGCAATATCACTGGAAAATATAGTTTTAAGGCTTCCAAAATTTGTTCTCTTTTTGCAAGTGCTTCATCTATCTGTTTAAGCGGGAATTGCAGCCTTGCAGCACCGTTATATACACGCACCCTAAAGTCAGAAAATCCGAGGGAAAATAGAGCATCCTCTGATTTTTCTACCTTTTGCAAAATTTCTCCTGTGATGGCGCATCCCGCCGGTATGCGTGTTGCAAGGCATGCATAAGAGGGCTTATCCCATGTGAAGAGCCCCGCTTCTTTTGAAAGTTTGCGGATATCCTCTTTTGATAGATTGCACTCCCGCAATGGCGAACGTACCGACATTTCTTCCAGTGCTTTCATGCCAGGGCGGTCAGACGCATCATCGGAGGCATTTGTCCCGTCTATTATAACCGGATAACCGTCTGCTTTAGCTTGCGCCACCAGAGAGCCGAATATGGTCAGTTTGCAGTGATAGCAGCGGTCAGCCGGGTTTGAAAGCACCTTCTCATTGCTGAGAACGTCAAGTTCCAGCACTTTCATACTTGCTCCGATTAGATTTGCCAGCTTCTTCGCTTCCTCAAATTCAAATTGCGGCTGAAAAGCGGCTTTTACGTAGTAGGCCTGTATATCTGCGCCATATCTAAGCCCTGCAAATAACAAGTAGGATGAATCCACACCTCCCGAAAAGCCAATGGCCACCTTGGGGTTTTCCTTGAAAAATTGTTCCAGTTTAATAATAATCACCTTCCATTTAGATAATGTGGCATGAATCCAAAATGCCCGCCTTTTGGCGGAGTTTTCGCCATACTTCGTTAAATTCCCTTGCCGTAAACAAAAAAATTATGCCTGCGGAAATTTGCCTGCCCTGGGCGAAAAATCCGCTCAAAATCCGAGTATTCCGGGACTATATCCACGCAACACTAGCCTATAACAACGACCTTTTTGCCGTTTATCATTTCTATAGTTGATGAAATCCCATAAACGTATTTTAGGGTTTCCGGCGTGACAATTGATTCATCACCGTATTTATACATCTCGCCTTCTTTAATAAACAGAAAACGGTCACAGTATCGAAGCGCGAGGCTTATGTCGTGCAGTACAATAACAGAACACATTTGGCGCTCAAGCGTCAAATCCCGCACCAAGCCCAGCATTTCATACTGATTTTTAGGGTCTAAGTTGCTGGTGGGTTCGTCCAAAAGCATCAGCTTCGGCTGTTGTACGAGTGCCCGGGCCAGCATTACCTTTTGCAGCTCCCCTCCCGATAACTCATCAATATACCTTAGCTTGAAGGGCGAGAGGCCAATCTTCTCGATTGTATCGTCACAAATGTCGATATCTTCTTGAGATACAGCCCATTTTATATAGGGCTTTCGCCCTAGCAGCACAGAGTCGAACACTGTCATTTGGCTTATTTCATTCTTTTGCGCCACATAGGATATGCGCCGCGATGTTTCCAAGCGGCTCATTTTTAGCATATCGCGGTTTTCTATAAAAACGCCTCCCGACTTTGGGGTGCGTATTTTATTTAGGCAAGTGATTAATGTACTTTTGCCTGAGCCATTGTTTCCCAAAATACCGACACATTCACCCGGCCTAACATTAAAGCTGATGTTTTTTACTGCGGCTTTTTTGCCATAAGAAAAAGAGATATTTTTAACTTCAACCATTTTGCCCCCTCTTTCCTTGCTTAATTACCAAATACAAAAACAGCGGCGCACCCAGAAACGAAGTAAGCGCGCCAATGGGCAAGATGGCCGG
>WQRL01000001.1 GCA_009786775.1 Oscillospiraceae bacterium | reverse complement strand
GCTGTTCTGGGGAGGAAAGCGGGGTGTCCGCAGACCAGCCGGACATGGTTGCTGCTCTGGGGGGAAGTGGAACGGCCGCAGTCCTGGAACACAAGTTTTGTCCATGCTGCCAAGTCTACGCCAGAGTAGACGTGACTGACGTAGGCCGTTTCACTTTTCAACAGAGCAGCAACCATGTCCGGCGGATAGGTTTGAGATGATTTTAGATACGTGTCAATTGAAATCCACAATCCTCCCGATGAGCGCCATGCGGGCATCGTCAAATTCGTAGTTGCAAGTGGATAGTGTTATAAACCTATCACCTGCACCAGCCCCGATTTCTCTGTAATTACGGGCAACGCTCTTTACATAATCAAGAAACTCAGCTTGCTCCACATCATTTGCAAACATTGAATTGTAAATCACCGCATCATCCGCAGCCACCACAACCCAAGCCATGAACTCAATCTCATATGTTTCATCTGCCGCAAAAATCAAACCCTTACTGCTGGCATTAAAAAATTCCTCATCGTCAAAATTTATCAAAGTGCCAAACATACTGCCATTTCTCATGTTGTGCCCGAAAATTATTGTGTTAAAATCATTAAACCCATCATCGTTACGGTAATCCATGAAAAGAGTGCCCGAAACCAGATAGTTTTTATCCAAATCTATGTGCAAGTAATAATCGTTATTATCCCCTTGTGCAAAGGGATGGTCAATACCTGTGTTTGGAACCCTCAGCCACCCCACCACACCGGGGTGTTTTTCTTTAAGATCTATGATGCTCTGATTAATACGCCCCTGAGAAGCCGCCGGCAAACCTGCGGGCGGCTTCTCAGGAACACCAGCAGCGTAAGCCATCGGCAATGCAGGCCTATACTGCATAAGGCGCTCACGGACCTGCGCCTCTTGCGTAGTGCTTGAGTTTATGAGATTCAACTGATACCCACTGTAACCAATAACGGCAAACAAAAACAGCACAACACCTAAAAGCAAAAACTTTTTCGCCTTCAAAACCTACCGCCTCCTCTTTTGTAAGTTTGCTTTGTAGTATGCAAAGGCAATCAGCGAAAGCAATATATTACTGATTATTATGAGCGTCATCCAAAGCGCCGGGTTGCTCATATCCCCTGTTTTGGGCCCGGCAACCGGCTTGCCGGCTCCGCCCGTAGCACCTACTGCGGCTTCTTCCAAGGAGGACGGAAGCACAACAAAGCCATCCGGGCCGCCTAAAGCAATGTCCCCTGAAGATGGAATATCTACATGGGTTCCGTTTTCGGCACCGCCTACAACTGCCGGGTCAATTTCAGGAAGGACATTTATTACAACGCTTTCTTCGCCGCCTCCACCGGTACTGCCTCCGGCACTTCCGGCACCTGCGCCACCACCTGCGCCGCCATTTGCGCCCCCGCCGTCACCCCCAGGGCTGCCGCCATATATGTGCTCAAATGATATCCCTGGCATTTTCTCGCCGTTTGAATAAATGAGCGCCACGGCTTCCTGCCCGTTTATTGCATACACCTCAATTATGTATGCCCGCTGATCCAAAACAAAGCTGCTTCCTCCCGAAACCGCCCGCAACTCATAAGTGTAAACACCTGCGGCAGAGAAATGCACCGCATCTATATACCTCTCAACCGTACCAGCTAATGTAAAAGTATAGCCCTCGGAACTGCTTTCTTGAGGCATTGGCGCATTTACAGATTTGGGCGTTAGGATATATGTAAATTCTGTGGCTTGTAGTGCAGGTGAGCCGCCTGTGATGGTTTGATTTAAGTTTAGTGAAACTTGCCACCCGCTTGCCGCATATGCCGGCACCGCACCGGCACTGATTAGGCAAAGCACCACCAGAGCCGCTGCAAAAAGCCGCTTGACGCACTTGCAATTTTCAAATTGTATTTTATAACCAGCTGCGCCCATAATCATTTCACTCCTTCACCGGGTTTCTTCTTGAAAATCATTAATATTACCAGCAAAACTAAAACACATGGCAGTGCCACCAGTACAATTTTCACCCATAAATCAGCCTGCACCCAAGAGCCGCCCAGTTCATCTATAACAGGTATTGCAATGAGTGGCGCTGTGGTTTCTACAGCAAATGGGTCACTGTGAATTGTTTCTACTATTTTCCCAATAAGAATATCCCGCCCATTGGTGGAGTCTGCGGAGCAAGTCGAAAGCAGGACAATACGGTCATCTATTGTTACAGATACATCCTTCCTTGTGTGCATTGCCATTTCCATGAGCAAGCCCAAATACGCTTCCTGCTCATCCTCTCCTGTCACCCTTACCCTGAACACGGAGTTATCATAGGCATCGGCGTGTACAAAGGCGAAAAACTCCAGACCGTGTTCCTGCCCGTCAAAGTACAAAGTCCCATACTTTCTAGCGTCAAAATAATCCCAGGCGCTAAACAGGCCTATTTCGCCAAACATCGCTGCGGCCTCCATGTGGTGCCCATAGAGGATACTGCTGAAATCCGAAAAATCGGCTCTGCTCCGGTAGTCCAGAAAAATAGCTCCTGAAAGGGAGTGCCGCCCTTCTGCGCTGGTGTTTACGTACTTTATGTTATCCGCCCCCTGCACCACGGGGTAATCAATATTTGTCCCGTACACTGTGAGCCAGGCGAAAACATCCGAGTTTATGGCTTGCAGCTCTTTGAACGCTTTCGCATTGTTTTCAGCGGTGGGCTTGAACATTTCATAGTGGGTAAAACTTGCCGCGCCGAACACTTGTCCTGAGTCCCACACGGTATAGCAGCCAAAGGCAAGCAGAAGCAAGATAACTATGAGTACAACCGTATTTATCAAGCCATTTGCTATCCTTATTGCTCTTATGCCTGCTTTGGCTGCTATGTTCATGGAGGACCTCTTTAGGATTAGAATTTGTACTGCCGCAAGTTTATGTTTCCGCTTTTACACAGCACTCGGTGCTTAGTCTACAGTTTTTCTTTTGCGCGACTTCACAGCAATGAATACTATAAGAGAAGCAATGGCCAGCGCTATTAGTCCGATAAACGGCAGGTCGTTGAGGTTAAGTCCTGTCGGCGTTACGCTTTCGCGGTTATTTGTAAAGTTTGCGCTGTTTACACTTTCTCCCACAAGCTGATCCCCTGTAGATAGCTCTGTGCTCATTTCCCCCGTTACATTGCTTCCAGTAACATTGTCTGTTGTCACAATATAGCTGGGGATATAGTTTGTTGCAGCACCTTCTGTAACTTCATAGCCTGTACCTACAGGAGTGTCAACAAACACAAGTTTCTGTGAATGCTTGAGTTTGAAGGCTGTTTCGCCGCTTGTTGAAATTTCGATATATTTTCCGCCCGCATCTTCACCCATGGCCACGCCGTCTACATTGTCTTTGGGGTCTATGACAGTGCCATTTTCGACGATATAGGCTCTGTAGAAATCAGGCACATCGGTTACTAGTACCGGAACTTCCAGGGAGATTGTAAAATCAAAGGACTGTTCCCTGCTTGCAAAGTCACCTGTAACTAGCTTTTCTACAGATAATGTGGATTCTGAGTCCTTTGTTGGGTCGGGGTTTTCCTTGTTATCCGCGCCATTTGTCTTTACAAAGGTGTTGTTAAATACCATCTGGCTAAAGATGTAGTCTTCGCCATTCCCGCCCGGAGTCGGGTCTACTTTGCTGCCGTCGCCCGGGGTTCCATTATCAGCTACTGTAACCCTCGTTCCGATACCTTTAATTATCGTTTTGCCACCGTCATCATATCCCACATAAACCGTAATTGTGTACTTAGCGTCAGAATAAGTCAGCACCTCGTGGGGGGCATTGCTGTCAATAGGCGGGTTTGTGTCCTTTTTTTCCGTAATTTCATATACGAATATGCCTGCATGAGGGAAGGTAACACCTTCAAAGATATCGCCTGACTCCTTAACAACATATGTGATGTTATTTGTAGTATTTGTCTCTTTGTCGGCCGGCGAGAAAGCTATAGTCAAGTTGTTCTCATTTAGTTCGGGCATAGAAGCGAGGGCTTCGGGTGTTGATACCTCATCGACACTAATTTTTTCAACAAGGAATTCGAAGGTTGCACCCGGGATTTCGGTGCCTATCGGAAGCTGCAAAGTTTTGTTTATAGCCGCCTGTGTTGCAATAACTCCGGCAGGCACATCTGGGGTTTCGTCGTCGTCATCGTCGTCTGCTGCAAGAACTGTTATGCTTGAAAAAGCTAGTATCAGCATCATAACAATTGCCAGCAATGATTTGAGTTTTCTTAACATGGTGGTTCCTCCTAAGATTTTTCGTTGGAATTATTTAATACATGCGATAGAAGTAGTATGGATAATTTTCAATCTCAGATTCTAAAGCACGGTATTAACTTACAAATTGCGGCACATTGCCGGGCATTTTTCTAAAGCCCCCTGCGCCTTATAATTGTGATAACTGTCCCCAGCGTGTCCTCTGCATTTACAGAGCCATAAACACGGCTATCCGTTGCGTTTTCCCTTGCATCTCCAAGGACAAAGACCTGTCCCTCACCCACGGTTAACGGAAATGACACCCCGTTTGCATATGCCCAAGTGCTGTAGTAGATTTCAGGCTCTTGCTGGACCGCCCCGTTAATGGATAGCCCGCCCCCTACTATGTCTACAACATCTCCTGCTCTTGCAACAACCCGCCGCACCTGGCGCTCGCCCCTAAAGTCCAGTAGAAGAATATCCCCTATGGAGTAATTTTTGTCCAAGCGGTAAAACACCACAAGGTCGCCGCTTTTGACCATCGGGGCCATGCCCGGCTCTATGCTCCTGTGAAGACCATACAGGAATGTAAAAACTAGGGTAAACACGGCTGCTATTACAGCAATTTTTATAATAAGCGCGCCAAGTTCTTTTAGAAGAGAATTTTCCTTGCGGGATGTCCCCGCAGACACCTCTTTGACAAAACTTTCCCCGCTTTCACCCGCCTGTACAGGCTGCGGCTCATCCAGTGATTTCGCAGTCATGACATCACCTGCTTTCACTAAAATCGTAGCGTTTTCAGGCCTTTTTTTCTACACCCTAAAGGGTGTTTTCCCGCTATGCTTTTGAAAAACCTTCCCCTTTTGCGCATGGCAGCTTTAGCTACAAATGCTGTCAAGGCTAGTAAGGATATTAGTACAGGCATCAAAAGCATTGCAGCAAGATTCCCCATTTTTATACCCGTCATCGGCACATCACTTCGAATGTTGGTAAACTCGAAAGTACGGTCTGCCGTCATAAGCAGCAGCGTCGTGTCGTTACCATTTACCACGGTGCCCTGATTTGCGCTATCTGTGAAGGATACATCATAAGTTCCGTCTGCCTTCTCGATAACCTGAATGTAAGCGTCCTGTGGGATATCTGCAATTATAATAATTTGCCCATGACTTAGCTGAAATGTTGCGCTTCCATTTTCATCTAGGGTTAGAATGCCATTTGGCAAGGCTGCTATAGCGGAATTTCCCTCCACAGCTCCTGTGTAGCTAAACTCCTGCCCCTCAGGCAGAGGCTTTCCATCCGAACCTTTGAATGTAACTGTGAAATCAAACTTCGCATTTGGGCTGCCTAATGTACCTCCTACAATTTTAGAAACTGTCAGGCTGACTGCATTTTCGCTTTTGAAGTTGCCTGTGGCATGTGTGTTTGATTTGATGGAATATGAAAGAGGCGTTCCTGTCATAACTGCTTCAAGACTAAAAGCTGTTTCACTTCCGTCATCATCTGCTTCTTTTTCTCTTGAGCCTATTTGCCAATTGACAAACTGGTCTTCATCCTGCGCAGAAAACGTAACCGCCGTGCCGGCAGGAACAAAGTATCCGCTTGTCACAGGGTGGTTGTTTCCGCCGGCCCGGGCGCTCACACTACCCTCGCCGTCTCCCACACTATATGTCACCCGCCAAAATCTCGGACCTTCTGCATTAATATCATAGTTTGTAAACGGATGANGGGTTCCATCTGAGAAAACACCTGACCCGGCAGGATTTTCCTCCACCACTGCCACACTCACCGTATCCGGCCTTATCCGGGAGCGCGTGCCCGCCGCCAAGCGGCTATCAACCCTTACTCCGTTGCGGGCGGTATTTCCTGAAAATACCGAAGGCGGGTCTATGGTGACTCTGTTTAAGTTACTGCTCAAGTTTAAGTGAGGTATAAACAAGCCGCCGCCGTCGAAGGCTGTGTTGTTAGTTATTGAACCGCTTCGCATGTTGAGGGTAATGTCTCGGGAACTTATGTAAATACCCCCGCCATTTCCCACAGCGTTGTTTCTGCTTACTGCTCCGCCATCTATGTTCAAAATGCCGCTGCCATCTGCATAAATTCCGCCGCCATGCTTGGGGCTATTATTGCCCTCAATTAGAGCTGTGCCGCTGACATCCATGCGCCCATTAGATATAAATACCCCTGCGCCATGATTTGTCAAATTATTGTTACCCCTTATTTCACCGCCGCTCATATCAATGGCAGAGCTTGTGTTGCCCGTAGGAAATCTCACATATACTCCTGCACCGTTTCCGCGCCTAAATGTGTGAGCTGGGGTCGTCTGGTTGTTATCTATGGCAGAGTTTCCGGTTATTATCCCGCCTGTCATAGTAAAGCCTGCCCGGGTCATAACGCCGACACCGCCACCGTTACCTGAAAGCGACGTATTATTTGAGGCTGTAGCCATGGCATAGTTACCTCTTATTGCGCCTCCGTTCATTATAAATCTGCCGGATTCTGGATCACCTACTATTCCGGAACCCGCAACAAAAACACCGCCGCCATTGGCCGCCATTAGTGTAGATGCGGAGCTTTGCGCAGGGTCAGCGCCCTCAGACAGAGCCCTGTTTTCATAAATCTCGCCGCCATCCATTGTAAATACCGCATTGTTAAATACGGTTACACCGCCGCCATTACCGGCAAAAAACACCGCCGCGACGGAAGCTGTAGGAGCTGTAGAGTTAACCGTCCTCACTGCCTTGTTGCCGTAAATTGCACCGCCGAGCATGTTAAATGTGGTGCCCGTCCCGCCAAGGAATACGCCCCCGCCATTTGAAAGGTTTCCCGCATCCCAGGAGCCTGCTGGGCTATTAGCATCGGCTGTGGCGAGGTTATTTTGTATATGTCCGTCAAACATGGTGAACGAAGCACCTCCGCCGAGGAACACACCGCCGCCATTACCCGCCCTGAAACTGCGCCTATCATCTGCGGAAGGAAGAGAGGAAGATCTTGTGCGGATTGCTTTATTTTCGCTTATAGTGCCTTTGTGCATTATAAATGCAGATCTTGCACCTGTTACGAACACACCTCCACCGCTTGAAGTGACGATAGCATTGCTGCTAGTCGGAGTTGCTGCAATTTCTCCTAGCCGTGCGGTGTTATTTGATATTTCACCGCCGCGCATGTTAAATGTGCCGCCGTTCTGTACAAGCACACCGCCTCCAACAGCTCTCATATTGCCCGAGTTTGCAAACTCGCCTCTGGCAAGGTTATCCCTTATTATGCCACCGTACATGTTAAATAATGCACCCGAGCCCTCAACATTTACACCGCCGCCTGAGTTGCCGGCTACATTGTTGTGTATTAAAGAGCCTGGCATCATTGTAAATCTGCTGTTTTGAACATCTACGGCTCCGTTAGATGAGGTGGAGTTGTACCTCATTTCTCCGCCAAGGCATAAGACAAAGTGCCCTCCGGTCTCTACTGCGACGCTGCCGCCTCTGGCATTATCTATCTGTGCCCTTATTTCAAGTGGTGCCGGTGGGTTCACCGGTGCCGCCTGTGCTGAACTTTCACTAGAATTTTGCAGTGCAACATTTCTCAAAACCAGCGCACATTTCTCGGTTCCGTCTCCGCGCACTCTGAAGGTCTGTGTAATACCACTGCTTGTATTGCTTATTACAGCCTGCCCGCTTTCCGCATCTGGGTTCGCTCCTATTAGCACAACTGTAGCTCCGGCAGCCACCCTTGCCACCGAGTTGTTCCCGGTTATATTTCCTGTGTTGATGTGAACCGGTATTATAATATGGGTTATTTCATTTGCCGATGCGCGCTGTATTAATTCTATCAGCCTTGTGTATATGGTGTTTGCCGGTTCTGGATTTAGGGTGATTTCTCTGTTAGGCAGGGCATACCATATGTCCGGGCCATCTACCTCTTCTTGGCTAAAGTAAATGGTGGATGATTGGCGCGCATTGTTGCCGGTGCTTATCTTGTATAGAGTGATTATTATATTTTTGTCAGTTTCATCACCGGTTATATCTTCTCTATACATCCAGCGCCAATCTTCAGGCAGGGCGACAGTGATGTATTCTTCAGAAACATTTGTTTCATACCCCAATTTCAAAACTACGTAGATATCGCCTTCATCATCTATATCTATTATTTCATATTCAATTTCTTTGGAAGCAGAAACTGTTACGTTGCGGTTAGAGTCCAGTTCAACATAGATTTCTATGGGCTCGGCTTCTTCTTCTTCTTCTTCTTCTTCTTCTTCTTCTTCTTCTTCTTCTTCGCCGTCCTCGTCCTCATCCTCTTCTTCCTCGTCAACTTCCACGGCATCTTCTTCCTCTTCTAAAGCCTCTGGCTCACCGTCTATATCTTCTTGCGCACCCTCTGGCACTTCTTCAGATTCCCCTGCGTTATCTAACCCACCGGGTGTATCTACAGATATATTAGATGCATCTGCATCATCAGGAGCATCTTCAGATTCATCGGAAATATCCGCCTCACCGGCTGTATCATCAGGTTCACCGAAGCCCTCAAAAGAAGCTGTCTCCTCGTCAGCATTGTCAGACACCTCAGAAGTGTCTGCCTCATCAGGAATATCTTCGGATAACTCAGGAGCCTCTTCGCCGGGCGGCACTCCTTCATCTACATCAGAGTCGCCATCACCTAGTTCTGCATATGGCTCTGAGCCATCGGCAGTTGCTGCGTCCGTTGCGTCTTCCGCCTCTTCGGCTAAGCCCTCAGCTATCTCCGAACTGCCCTCGCCGGGCTCTGCATATATTTCCGGAACTTCCGCATCTTCCTCGTAGGCAGAAGCCACCGGCGCCACAAACAAACCTATTAAAAGACCTGCCGACAATATAATAGCTGTAATACGTTTCACGGTATTCTTCCTCCTTTTGCTTCACCCTCAACCACGCAATTCCGACCATATAAGTCCACATAGCTGAGATGTGCCTACACTATAATTATATTTATTCTTAAATCCGCCAATACACCCAAAAGGATAAAAATCTCACAAAAACTCCCCTTCTCATATATATGTTCAGAAGGGGGAGCCGCAATATTTGATTACCTGTGCAGTGCAAGGCACTTTCTAACAGCCCACACAAACTCTACCCAATAAGTTTTCTCTCCAGCGCAACACGTATGGCATCCACGCTGTTTGCGGCATCGAGCTTTATGTATATTGATTGCAGGGTTTTCTTGACTGTATTGATAGATAGATACCTATTGTCCGCTATTTCTTCCCGTGAAAGGCCGTGGTATAAGTCACTTAAAATCTCCCGCTCGCGCTCTGAGAGCTCAATAGATTCTTTTATGTTTAGATCCCTTTTTATCGCCTCGGCGACTACCGCAGTTTTTTTTGCGTATATAGACATTCTGCGCTCTATTGTTTTTAGCCACTGCTTGGGTATCATGCAGCTCTCACTGGCCATTGCCGCAGCAATTACGGGGTGAAGTTCTTTCTTAAGCTCGATAAAAAACATCTCAAACATTCCCTCAAAGGACATCCTATAGGCTTTTTCAAAGGCTTCCAGCGCCCCCTCCGTATCCCCGGTCCGCACTAATGCCACCGCAGTTAGAACTGAGATTCTTATTTCGCCGAACAAAAAACGCTCATGCGGCTCTCTTAGATGGGAGTTATTGAGCAAAGTCAATGCCTGCTGATATTTTTTTGCGGCGATATAATAAGATACGCTCACAACCAGCTCCCTTGATAGGATTTTAATGCCGGAAATCATTTCTTTTTCATCCAAAACAAGCCACTGCGCAATAGGCTCCAACACCCCGATGGACACATAAAACGTCCCCGTATACAAATCATAATAAAGCTGGCCGTTTCGGAAATCTTTATTATCCAGATGCGAGCGCATATTCTTTAATATACCTCTTGCAAGGGCTGTATCACCCTCTTGCACCGCAATTCTAAGCAGATATTTTTCCGCCAGCGCAGAAATGCTGTATTGCTTTTTATCCTGCGCCTTAATCATTGCGCTATGGGCATGACGCCTCGCAAGCTCAGGCTGGTTTTTGAAAAAAGCATATTCGCAGGCGACCAAGTCCTCATAACCTGCAAATACATTAAAGTGCGTTTCTTTATTGTACTCCGCCGTCAGCCTTACCGCTTCCAAAAAAAGCTCTAATTCCTGCAAGGCTGCTCCCTCGCCGACTAAGCAGGCAAAAGAGCGCACATCGGCACTAAAAAAGGCTGCCACCGCTTCTTCAGGCAAGATTTCTGAGCGCTTAAAATATTCCACGGATTTTTTCAAAAGTTCTGGAGCATTATAGTTGTGCGTAACTGTGCAGTTATACATGTCAATATATGCCAAGTTGCTATAAGAGCTGTAGAGAATCACATCGGAAACAGGTGAGTCCACACGCTCCCATTTCCTTATTACAGCCAAGGAACGCTCCTGTGCTTCATCATACTTGCCCGCTCCGACCAGCAGCAGCGGAACGAAAAAATTCTTCAGCAGCAGATAGCTCACATCATTTTTATTTCCACTGCACGGCTGGATGTTTTCCAAAATGCCCAGAAAATATTCACTTGTATTGCGGGGCAATTTGAAAGGGTATGAAAAAAATGTTTTGACTATACTCTCAAAGCGCCCCAGCTTAGCATAATAAGCAACAGCGTCCATATAAAAGGCATTTTCACAGCACCACTGCGCCGCCTTGCAGTACGTTTCCTTTTTTTCTTCGTCGGACAGGACATATAGCTTGCTTTGCAAAAACTCCAGGTAGAGCGGGTGTATTTTCAAGTTGTCCGTATAATGGCTAAACCATATAAAAGGCGAAAGCAGCGGAGTGTTTTGCAAAAGCTCCGACTCGTCTGAAAAACTTTGTGCAAATACAATCGGCAAATCCGACAGCAGTGACAGTTTCACTATGGACTTCTGCACATCTTTTGAAAAGCCCTCCCAGGCTTCCGCTTCCAAAAACTTAAAGATGTTTTTCATCATGGTGCTCAGTGCATATTTATAGCTATTCGGCATTCTCGTCAAAATCGCTGAAAGCATGTTTAATGCAAGAGCCCAACCCTTTGTCATATCCATAAGCTGAGATAGTTCCCCTGTGGAGAGCGGCACTCCGCACTGTATGAAAAAATCTGTGGCCTCCGCCTGCGTAAATTTCAGGTCACCCTCAGTGATAATCCCCACATTTTCTCCAGAAAGAAGGGGTATAATATTTATGTCAGGCTCTTCCCTGGCGATTACAATAATGCACAGCCCCGGAACCTTTTGGTTAACGCAACGCTCTATAAATGTAAAAATTTCCTTCGAGTATATCAGATGAAAGTCGTCAAACACCAGAAAACTCTTCTCAAAGCGGTGCAGCGGATGCTTTATAACTTCAGCTACCAGCTTAAACTGTGCCGAAGTTTTCGGAAACCCGAAGCCCATTAGCCTTTCCGCCAAATCCGGATTATAGGAGGAAATCATCCGAGTAAAGCTCTCCCAAAAAAGAGAGCCTGCATTGTCACTCAAAGTAAGCTGCATCCATCCGACAGCAGCATCCTGTTGTGCTTGTATGTAGTGGGACACAGCCTGAGTCTTGCCATAGCCTGTTCCCGAAATAACATAAACAAGTTTGCAAGATGCCACCTGATCTAAAATATTATTAATCCGTGACCGCTTAATATAGTGGGATGTCAAATATAGGTTGCCTGTTTTAATGTTGTTTTTAGTTTCCATTTTCATGCAGTATTTTCACTATCTGTTGTTGGCGAGTAACGCCGCCTGCAACTAGATGGTGCGGACACACTATCCAGATGGCACAGAGCTTTTTTCTATCATAATAAAATTTAATCACTCAGTCCGCTGCATGTCTATAGTCCTTACTGACTAAAATATTCCCGGGTGCGGATGAATGTATTTGGCAGCAAAAATGCAGTATATTCATTTTTTGCTCATTTTCAAGCACCGCTTCTTTCCTTTTTTATGTTGCGTAAGCGAGTTGCCGCGTATATAATGATTGAGGCTCTGCGCATAATGCCGCAGATGACACACTATATAGGGGTGATACTAAGTTTATGGCAAGAGTTCGGAAGGTCAGAAAATCAAAATTAAACGGCAGCACAGGTGAAATTAGAGTCAAGCATCCCAACGCTTTTCTTTATGGATTTGCGTATATAATTGCATACCCCATGCTCAAGCTGCTCTTTAGGCTCGACGACGGCCGGCGCGACTTCGTACCGCCTGAGGGGCCTTTTCTTGTCATCTCCAACCACTCCACCATGCTTGATTTTCTCTTTGTCATGCTGCCTTTTTACCCGCGCAGGATTAATGCCGTAACGTCAAACAGATATTTTTTCAAAAGGCCCCTTAGCAAAATATTGCCCGTGATGGGCTGCATCCCCAAGAGCCAGTTTGAACCTGATGTGCTCTCAATAAGGAAGGTAAAGACAGTGCTAAACCGCGGCGGAAGCATTTTGCTGTTTCCCGAGGGACGCTGTAGCACAGATGGGTCATTCGCAGGAATACACAGGTCTACAGGCAAGCTCGTAAAGAATCTTAACGTGCCTGTTGTGAGCTGCTATATTGACGGAGCCTACACCTGCGTGCCACACTGGCGCAAAGGCATCCGCCTGGGACGCGTGAGGGTGAGCATGGCCAATCTCTTTTCGGCAGAGGAAATCCAGTCGCTATCCGTCGAAGAGATTAATGAGGCCATAATCACCAGGTTAAGGGGCGAAGATAATGCCCGCTCCGGCAAGCCTATAAGAACTTTTACATCAAGAAGACTGGCAGAGGGGCTTGAGAAGATTTTATACTGGTGCCCAAAATGCGGCAAGGAACTAACTATGACAACCAAGGGCAACCAGCTCCAGTGCTCAGCCTGCGGCAATTCTGCAGTAATGGACAACAGGGGCAGACTGACAGCCCTTTCCGGCAGTGTGGCTCCTGAGAGCATACATAGCTGGTATGCAGAGCAGGCGAATCAAATCTCTAAGTGGCTCCGCGAGGATATGGAGCCTCTGAAAATCCCCGTTTCCGTCCATGTGACAGGTTCTAAGTACCGTGACGGCGCGATTACCACAGGCTCAGGTGTCTTGCGTGTGGACCCCTCGGGGTTTACATTTGTAGGCAAGCTCGGCGGCGAGGACTGCGAAGTGTTCTTCCCCGTGGAAACCGTGCCCGCGCTGCCTTTTGAGTATAATGATAATTTTCAGATTTTTTCCACCGGGAATATCTACAGGTTCTCCCCGGACGACCCCAGGCGCAGCGCAATGTACGCCCTACTGGGCGAAGTCGCCCACCAGAGGTTTTCCTCCCGTGTTTTGATGACGAAGGGGGAGTAAACGGAGGCAATTTATGGACAGCAAAAATCGGAGAGTGCTTTTGCACTCCCCGATTTTTTTGCATTATCATTTTGAACTGATTTTTAGTACATGCCGCCCATGTCGGGTGCTGCGGGCATTGGAGCTGGGGGTTCCGGGATGTCAGCTACCAGTGATTCTGTTGTCAGCACCATACTTGCAACAGATGCTGCATTTTCGAGGGCTGAGCGTGAAACCTTGGTCGGGTCTACGATGCCGGCTTTTACCATGTCGCCGTATTTCTGTGTTGCAGCGTCGTAACCGAATGCCGGGCTCTTGGATTCTCTTACTTTGTCCAAAACCACTGCGCCTTCAAGGCCTGCGTTCATTGCTATCTGCATTACAGGAGCTGTGAGGGCTTTGGCAATCAGGGCCATACCTGTCTTTTCATCGCCAGTTGCGCCGTCTAGGAGTTTTTCAACTGCTTTGGACGCTACCACGTAGATTGTGCCGCCGCCTGCTACGATACCTTCTTCAACTGCTGCGCGGGTTGCGTTGAGGGCATCTTCCATGCGGAGTTTTTTCTCTTTCATTTCGGTCTCTGTGGCTGCACCAACTTTGATTACAGCTACGCCGCCGGAGAGCTTTGCAAGGCGCTCTTGGAGCTTTTCTTTGTCGTAGTCTGAGGTTGTGATGTCGATTTCAGTTTTGATCTGGTTGATGCGGGCTTTAATTTCTGCCGGCTTGCCTGCGCCTTCGACAATGATTGTGTTGTCCTTGTTGGACTTAACTTGTCTTGCACTGCCGAGCATATCAATAGTAACTTCTTTGAGCTCCATGCCTAGTTCGCTGGAGATAACTTCACCGCCTGTGAGGGCTGCGATATCCTTGAGCATTTCCTTACGTCTGTCGCCGAAGCCGGGAGCCTTGACGCAAAGGCAGTTAAATGTGCCGCGGATTTTGTTTAGGATGATGGTTGCCAGAGCTTCGCCTTCTACATCTTCTGCAATAATGACTAGCTTGCGGCCGCCTTGTACAACTTGTTCCAAAACAGGCAGAATCTCTTGGATGTTTGAGATTTTTTTATCTGTGATGAGAATGTACGGCTCGTCCATGACGGCTTCCATCTTCTCAGCATCTGTAATCATGTAAGGAGTGATGTAACCACGGTCAAACTGCATACCTTCAACGACTTCTGAATATGTTTCAGCAGTCTTGGATTCTTCAACAGTTATAACGCCGTTTTGGGAAACTTTTTCCATGGCTTCCGCAATCAGCTTGCCTATGGTTTCATCGCCTGAGGAAACTGCGCCTACACGCGCGATGTCTTTTGTGCCTGAAACTGGGTGTGAGTTTGCTTTGATTGCGTCAACTGATGCTGCAACAGCTTTTTCGATGCCTTTTTTCATTGCCATCGGGTTTGCTCCTGCTGCGACATTTTTGATGCCTTCGCGGATCATAGCCTGTGCGAGGACTGTGGCTGTAGTCGTGCCATCGCCAGCTACGTCGTTAGTTTTGGAAGCGACTTCTTTGACGAGCTGTGCACCCATGTTTTCAAATGGATCTGTAAGTTCAATTTCTTTTGCTATTGTAACACCGTCGTTGGTGATGAGGGGTGAGCCGTATTTTTTGTCTAAAACAACATTTCTGCCCTTAGGGCCGATTGTTAGCCTTACTGTGTCTGCGAGTTGATTAACGCCCTTTTCCAGAGCTCTGCGTGCGTCTTCACCGTATAAAATCTGCTTTGCCATTAATTATTTCCTCCTTATTCTACGATTGCGAGAATGTCGCTTTGGCGTACTATTGTATATTCGTCGCCGTCGATTTTGACTTCTGTGCCACTGTATTTGCCTGTGATGATTTTGTTGCCTTTTTTAACGGTCATTTTCACTTCATTGCCGTCCACAAGACCACCTGGGCCAACTTCGATAACTTCAAACACCTGTGGTTTTTCTTGAGCTGCACTGGTGAGAATGATACCGGCCTTTGTGGTTTCCTCCGCTTCAACTTGCTTAATGATGACGCGGTCTGCCAATGGTTTTAGTTTCATATTGAAAGCCTCCTCATAAAAAATAACTAAAATTAAATAATTTGCTTATTACATTTTTTCTGCGTTAGCACTCTTCGAGATAGAGTGCTAACGCAGTTACAATAATAATCGAATAGGGCAACTTTAGCAACACGGAAATCTGCCATTATTGCCATAAAATCGTCTAAAATCCGCCTTTACATGCAAATACCTGCTATTTTCTCTATGTATTGGCTGTTTTTCTCGGTTTTTGGCGAAATTTCGTTTTTGTTCACTGAATGTTTTTAATTCCGGCGGGTAAAATAAAGTTTAGGGCTTTCGGTGCTACTTTGAAATAGATGTGCTTCGTTTCTATAATTTCACCGTCAATGTTTACGATGAACAGTTTGTCGCTTAAAATTTCCAGATTTTCGCCCCTTATGTGCTCTATCAAACCCGGGTACTCACGGAACAGGCCTTTGGCGTACTTGCCTACTACCTGCGCAACCTTAAAGCGGGAAACGCCGTTTACTACAAGGTAGTCCAAAATCCCGTCATCAGGCAGTGCCTCTGGCACCGGATTAAAGCCGCCGCCATAAAACCTTCCGTTACAAGCGCAGACGAGGGTTATAACTTTTTCGCGTATTTTCCCTTCATGCTTAATCTTGAATTTCTGGGTGACACCTTTAATGACATTTACAAGCAGTGCCACAATATATCCTGTCGAGCCTCCGATTAGGGGATATCCACTGTAGCGGTGCACATCACGGCCCACCCGGGCATCTATTCCCACGGATGCTATGTTAATCCCGTAGCGCCCGCTACAGTCAATAAGATCCAGCGGGCACACAGTGCCGCTTACAAGTGCATTGAGGTCTCGGAATTTGCCCAAATTCTCCTGGCCGAAAGTTTTGATGAAGTCATTGCCTGTCCCGTTTGAGTATTGGGTTATGGCAATATTGGAATGATTTGCTGCACCGTTAGCGCATTCGTTGAGAGTGCCGTCACCGCCACAGGCGTAAACGCGCAGCATTTCATTATCTCTGGGGTATTCGGCAATCTTCCGCGTCGCATCCAGCGGGGCTTTGGTTATATATATCTCATACGGGTCGCTCAGGGTCTTCGCAAATGTTTCAATTTCGCTTTTGAGTTCTTCAATTCGATTTTTCTTACCGCCGGCGACTGGATTGATGATGAATAGGTGCTTCAAACAAGCATACCTCCGAAACCATTTTTGTGATGCAAATACTAGTTAATAATACATGAAAAGATCACACTTGATCATGCCGTTATATAGTTTGCGCTTTTTTACGGCTTTCTTGCCTAATGTGCGCTCAAACTCGGTGTGTGATGATAGTATGTATGCTTTCCAGTTATCAAGGTTTTTTACCGCCACTCCAAAACGCCTGTAAATCGCCTCGGCTTCACTTGCCAGCATGACACGCTCACCATATGGCGGATTGGTCATAATAATCCCCCCCGGTTCCTCGCGGTGGAAGTCTGCGGCTTCGGCTACGCTGAAACGGATGTGCTCTGAAACCCCTGCCCGCTTTGCGTTTGCGGATGCAATTTCAATGCTCTTAGGGTCAATATCTCCGCCCCAGATATCATATGTCCCCTTATACTCGCGGTCCTTGGCCTCTTCCCTTGCATCCGTCCAAATCTGCTCTTTAGCCCATACCCATTTCTGAGCGGCGAACAGGCGGTTTATGCCGGGGGCGCGGTTTACAGCCGCCAATGCAGCTTCAACCGGGATTGTGCCGGAGCCGCAAAAGGGGTCACAGACCTGTTCGCGGCCTCTATACCTTGAGAGCTTGACAATGGCGGCCGCCAGAGTTTCTCTCAGGGGGGCGGCATTGCCCTGAGGCCTATACCCCCTCTTGTGCAGCCCCGCCCCCGTGGTGTCGATATACAAAGCCGCAATGTCGTTCATTATGGCAAACTGAACCTGATATTTTGCGCCATCTTCTTTGAACCATTCTACCTTGTACTTGGCCTTAAGCCGTTCGGCAATGGCTTTTTTCACTATCCTCTGGCAATCGGGGATGGAATGCAGCTTTGAACCAAGGCTGTGACCTTTGACCGGAAACTCCCCGCCGACAGGAATATAGTTCTCCCACGGCATGGCCTTGACACCTTCAAATAGCATGTCAAATGTGTCCGCCCTCGTCTCGCCTGCTACAAGCAGAACCCTCTCCCCTGTCCGCAGGTTTATGTTAGCTTTCGCCATGTCCGCCTGAGTGCCTGAGAATAGAACTCGCCCATTCTCGGCACGCACATCGCTTATGTCCATTCGTTTAAGTTCATCTGCACAAAGTCCTTCAATGCCAAAAAGGCATGGGACGCTAAATTTCAGTTCCAATATGCACCAGCCCCTATCTTGATTTGAGTTCTTCAACCATCTGCGCGATACCAGGTTTGGCCTCTTCCATTTGCTCATCCCAGTCGCCATCGTAATAATATGCCAGCTCGCCGCCGGCCCGTATGCGCTTTATATAACCTTCAAACATGTCGTAATCACGCTCATAGACATGGTAGCTATGTGCCCTGTGCGTATAGCTGCCTACAGGCACCCCAACGGCTTCTGCTATGCGTTTCTGCAGCATTACCAGGGCATATGCGTTCATGAAGCTGGCTTTTGTCGCATCGTTTGAGCGGAATACCACCTTGCAGTGAAGCGCCCCGCCACGGATCATATATTGCAGAATTTGCAGGCAGGCGGGCGATTCAGTGTCCAGATCGGTTTCGTCACGTATGATTACAACAGCCCGCCTGGAGTCGGGGTTACGCTGAAGTTCGCTTATAAGCCACGGAATCTGCTTTTCCATACGCTGGTGATAGGTATATTCCCAGTTACCCCGCTCAACTTCAAAGTCCAGTATGCCATCTAGCATTTCCTGCCTGTATTGCTCCAGTGAACGAGGGTCTCCGATAAAGAGCTTGCTAATCATGGGTTCCTGTAGAGGCTTTTCAGCCACAAATGTAACAGAGGCTTCTTTCTGATTTGTGTTATAGTCAGGACATGGCAGCTCATCATTGTTTTCATAAAGTGCCAAAAGGGCGTTGTGGTAGGCCTCGGGAAGTGAGTTGCCTTTTACTAATAGTTCATGCATTGTCTTTGCTCCTTTCAGGGCTCGCATAAGGTTCGGGTTGCGTGTTCTTATATATCTCAAAAGTGTAGTGAATCCCGCATGATTCGCCTGACTTTATTTTGCGTTCTGTTGACCACGTTTCGAGTTCATCCAAGTTCGGAAGATATGTGTCCGACTCCGTGACGGTTTCCAGCTTAGTTATATAAGCCTTTTCGCACATGGGTAAAAACTGCCTGTATATCTCTCCCCCGCCCGCAATAAATACCTTGGCGGGATCTTCATTCTCTACTTCGGCAAGCACTTGCTTTAAGGAACTTAGAACCGTCACTCCCTTAGCTGTAAGGCCTAGGTTTCTTGTGAGTATTATATTTTTGCGGTCCGGCAGGGCTCCGGGGAAATCCTCAAAGGTCTTGCGCCCTGCAATCACAACTCCACCGCTCGTTATTTCTTTGAAAAACTTCCTATCCTCAGGCAAAATGATTGTCTGTTTGCCCTTATATCCTAAACCCCAGGCTCTGTCTACAGCCGCAATAATAATCATAACAGCTAAAATCCCTTCCGATAAACCTCAAGGACAAACTATACACCCTCGGTCACAAAATAACAATAGTTATTCCATTATTATGTCTTTCAAGGTCGCTATCTTTGCGCAGCTCATCACAGACAAGGAAGGCTTTTCTTGTCTCTTCATCGAATATTGAAAAGTTTTCACCTATTATAAAACCCTTGATTTCTCTTTTGCTTTTGAGCCTTTCAAGATATTTCCGGGTTTCAGTCCTAATCCCGCCGCCTTGGCCTGATGAGCCATACCCGTGGATGAGCTTTATCACTGTAACTCCCATCGGCCCTGCGTTTTTGATGTTATATGTGACCCTTTTGATAGCATCGTTTACAATCGGCATACCTTGCTTTATATTAACTTCCCTGAGCAGTCCGCCCATTCCGGCCGCCTCCTAGTGTTTGTTTTAATCAAATATTGACAAACCTATTATAATCGTGTATTTTGATTTACACAAGATAAACCTGAGTGGGGATGACTCTTTTTGAGTTTCCCTTCACGGAATCTGAAAATACGGAAGAGTATCGAAGTGGTCATAACGAGCCGCACTCGAAATGCGGTGTAGGGCAACCTACCGTGGGTTCGAATCCCACCTCTTCCGCCAGAACATTTCAAATCCGAATGCGCCGTATTTTATATTTGTACAAGGTCGGTTCGGTGTTGTTATCAGGAGATAACAACAAAAAACAGCCCGGCAGATTAGTTTCTGCCAGGCTGTTTTCCGTTACGCTTTTTTATTTATTCCAGAAAGGTATTCCGTAATGGCATTACGCACAAATTCAGCTTTGGTCACGCCGTCAGCTTCTAACTTATGCTCCCATTCCGAAACTAGCGCTTTTTTTAGCCTAACACTTACTTGGGAATAAACCTTGTCGTTGTATCGTTGTTTTACTCTTGATGATGTCTTGCTAATCTTCTTTTCCATATTTTTCCCTCTTGATAATTCTCACACTTTTGACAATAACATATATCGACAACGGTATCGCTATGGCTATTAGCGCAATCAAGATTACGTGCAAAACTGTCATTTCGCTTGACGATAGGCTCTGTAAGTGCTAAAGTGAGAGGGAGGGATTAACCTCCCTCTCTGTAGCTACTAGCTACTTCTTAGCAGTCCGATAATCACGATAATTAGTGCGATTACTGTGTTTATCAGACTCAGGATTGCAGTTGCAAGCGTTACCTTTGCCAGGGTCGTTGCGGCTGCTTTCCTTTTGGGTTTCTTGCCCATCGCTTAACCTCCTTTCTGACTTTAGTATATCATACTACTAGCAGTATGTCAAGGCTTTTCTGAAAAAATAATCCCGACAAGAATTAGTCCTGTCGGGATACTTCAATGTAGCGATTTCGCCAGCATTACGCACCATTACTCACCTTGTTCCTGTAAAAAAATAAGCTGCTTTCGACTGGTTAGGTCAAAAGCAGCTTAGATCTATTTTGCTCTTATTGTCACCCGCTGGGCTACTGGATTCCACTCAACGGCGGAATTTAGCTGTTCTGCGATAAATCGCACTGGCAGTAATGCCCTGCCGTCTATAAGCACTGGCGGAGCGTCTATAGCGCGCCGCTGCCCGTCAATCTCAACGGTGGTGCTGTCGATAGTCAACCGTATCAACCGCTCTTCGCTACGGACGGTGATTCCCCTTGTGTGCGGGTTCCATTCTACTGAGGCCCCCAGTGCCTCAGTAACCGCCCTCACAGGCAAGTATGTCCTACCGCCTATAATCTGAGCAGGCACGTCTAATGGACGCATCTGGCCGTCAACATTGAGCCACGGTGACCCGATAATCATTTCCGTGACACGTGCCTTGAGCTTTGCAGGGAATATTTTATCTGTCACGCCCCACATCTCATAAGGTGCGTATTCAAAGGGTATGTAGTACATGCCTTGATGAGCAAACCGCACACCCCATGAGTTGATGACAATCCAGTGGTTATCTGCCGTCCAGCCTACTATGGTCATTTGATGAGCACCAACTCGACGTTCGCCAGGTCTGGGTACGGACACACGCCCGTTTCTGCCGGTTTGCTTAAAACTCTCAAAGAGCTCCCAGCTGGCGGTTACAGGCATCCCGTTTCTCAGGGCTTTTTTGATTTCGTTGTCATTTCGGAGTCGGGCATATCCGCAGACTCGAAACTTTAAGGCATCACGGTTTAAGTTCGGATTCTCGGCCCTCGCACGAGATACGAAAGGAAATAACTCGGGCACCTCGCGCCGGGTATTAAAATCCCGCTTTAGCCACATGCCGTCATGGCGCAGATTGCTCAGGGCTTCCCTGGGCCACATTCCACGGCCTTGCCAGTGGTTTGGTCTTCGGTGTCCGTAGAGCATCATCGCCGAGAATTTTATCCACTTGTTAGTGCCCTGGTACTCCAGGATGGACTTACAAGTGCCTACGCTGTAGGCGACACACGCACCTATGTTGCCCTGGTCTAAAATCACATTTAGCCGCGGCAAATCTAGGCAGAAAGCCTTATCTGGGATTATGTCCCGCCCTGGGACAAACTGCGGGATTCTGTAGTCCCTCTCGTCCTCGCCAGAGGGATGAACGAACCTCTCCATCATTGGCCAATCTCACTACGGCTAATCATCCTCTCAGTAAAGGCCATCTGTCTAATCATGTCGAGGGTCAAGTCCATGTCGGCCGGCAGCCCTTCAGCATCGACATTGCCGTTCCCTCTGATTACACCTTGCGCAATCAAGCGCCTTATCATTGGCTGGTGCACAGGCGGCACTTCATTAATATTGTTAATTCGTGGCATATTTTCCTCCTCTAAAATCTCCGCCAAACGGCGGTTGACCTCTCTGCAAAGCTCAGGCATCCGAGCCTTTAGGTATGGACCGGGGCATACGGTACGGGCAAACATATCATGCGTGGTCAGGCTGCCTCTCGGCGTACCGTCATACCACAGCCCCCTTGTGCCGTCTTGCTGCACAATACCAGGGTTGCGGTAGCAGATATCTACGCATAGCTCAATGAGCTTATTCCATGCTGCTGCGCTTACCGTCCAGTACGGTGCAAGCCGATTGTTAGCCACGCCGATAGTTACCGCAGCATTATCGTTTTCCCGGCTGGACGATGCCCATGAGCGGTCGCGCTCATCCACAAATTGGGCACTTTCCCCTGCGGTGCTTATGCCGTAGTTGTAGGACGCCCTTGTTGTCAGCCTGGCCAGCCATTCGCCGAGTGCCCGAAGCAGGATATTCCCTGCGTTATGATGCACTGTTATCTTGGCGATTGGACGGTTTCGGGGGCTGCTTCGGTGCGGGGAAAGCATCGTAAAGAGCGTTAGGAGGGAATTTGTGATATTATCAAGCCATCCCATCGCCCACACCCCCGTTCTGCAACTCGTCTGCGGTGTCTTTGTTGTATTCGATGTCATCAGCATTGGTGATTAGTGGGGCTTTCTCCCCGGCATATTTGTCCAATGCCTCTTCCAGATTTGATACAATTACTATAGTGGCTGCACCTGAGCTTTGAGGGGAATCATTGCACTCGTCCGCAAAGGCGTACCCAAGGAGTATAGCTATGATTGCTATAAGCTCTCTAAGCCCCTCTATGGCCACTTCGCTTAGCCCAAAGTATGCAAATAAAGCTACAGCAATGCTGCATAGCTTTATCCACAGCTTTGGGCTTCTTATGATTTTTTTCCAATTGAATCTGCTCATATTTTCCTCCTTATTAGCTGCGTTTTGGCAGCTTTTTTACATCACTCATGATGTAATCAAGCAACCCATTCCCCCGAAGTTCATCGTGGTAAAATTCGTGCATCGCTACGATGTCGCGCAAATCCTCGATTGAAATGTGCCCATCGTTGAGATACTTAGTGCCGAGGTATTTGATTCTATCTTGCATGATTAGCCTTATGGCCTTTTTTAATGTGTCATTTACATCATCCTCGGCATCCTCTTTTGCAGCTTTGCGCTTTAGCCGCCACATTAAAAAATCTTTGACGCCTGTCACGAGCGCGGTTATAAGTCCGCACCCTAGAATTACTGACACTATTTGATACGTGCTCACTGCCCACCTCTTTCCCGTTTATTAAGCACCGGCCCGAACCAGTGCGTGTGTGAGGGTAAATGATGCCATCCCAGCAGTATGCATCACCTCTACCTGAAGCGTGCCGGTCTCCAAATTAATGTGCCCATAGTGGATAGTCGGCACCATCGCACCCGGAGATACGCTGAAAGTGAAAGTGTATCGCGAGTGGTCGAGGGTGCCCACTAGCGCAGGCAGCCATTCAGGCGGCAGATTTGTAAAAAGTTCACCGCTTGATATAGTGCCATTTGTCAAAAAATCCACATGAATAGTGACAATGCCATCAGCATCTATCCTGAAAAATGAAGTATCAAGAAGGGTGACTCCGCTTGCTTTGGCATCGTTTGACAGGTAGTCATGGAGATTAAGAAATTCGCTTCGCCTGCCAAATCGGCGCATGAAGTTCGCAACCTTGCCCCAGGCTTCTATAGCCCTGTCACCCTCAGTAATTTCGCCGCTTAATGCGGGGTTGAGGCCTGTCAGGAATGTGTTTCGTTGCATTCTGGCCAAATCAACTACGCGATAATTCCTCATCCCTGTGAAGGTGCCGGCGTCAATTTCGGATATTGATGCTTGCGCAAGCTCATTTGCGCCGACAAGAATTGCAGACCCACCACGCATTACTACATCGAAAACAGTGCCAGCACCAATTTGGTTGTGGTGCACCGTGGCAGCGGCACGTTGCCTAATTGGAACAACTGACACTCCAGGCTCAGCGGGTACGCCGGCCAAGGCAAGCGTTGGGCTTGTTCCCGTGTTTGTGGCGTGAAAGAAAATCCGAAAAGTCATTCCATCCTCAAACGCCGTTATCGCAGGGGACGGGTTGATTATGTATGCGGTGCCGGTGCCGGTGGTTTCTATAACTTCAAGGGGAGTTCCACTGCCATTCATCAGTGCCTCTAGCGCATCCAATCGCCTGTCAGGCAACTCGTTAGCAGGCCTTATGCGGTTCAGGACGGTGAATTGCGTGCCTGTCCAGATTACTACAAAGTGATATCCGGCTATGGCAGTGCCGGTTCTTCCATCTCTATCCGTCGGTATTGACCCATCCAAGTGCCTAACGGGGATGCTTCCCGGGAGTCCGACCGCGTCAAAGCCGGTTGCGTCGAGTCCGGCAGCAGTGTTTCCTGCGTTGAGTCGCATTGCGAAAACAAAATTTACCGGCATTGTTTCGCCAAAATTATCAGGAGATGGAGAAAAGGCTTTCGCAGATGAGCTGTGGGATGAGCTGCTTGAAACCATCGGAATTTCCGTATTTTCGCCGGGGGACGCTAATAACTGAAAGCGCTCTCCGTCCCAGATGGTGGGGGCTATGGTGCCTGGCGGCATTATATCCACTAGCCTGTTCGGGGCGGTGTGTGTCAGCAGCCTGCCTAAATACCAAATGGACTGACGTACGTCAGCCGCGCCCTGATTGACTTGCAAATTAGGCGATACGGCGGAGTTTGCGTTAACCATGCTCCAATTAAAAATTCTGCCAACATCTTTTTCCGGGTCAAATGCAGGTATAGCTATTCTTTTATCTGCGGTCCCCCCGCCGGCATTAGCTATATACACCTGTGTATTGTCAGCCAACGAAGTTAGGTGCCGCATTTGAGAGTGCCAGACCCGGCTAAGCGAATTGCTTGTGGCAACCCGTATCCAGTCAGCCCAAGACACAGAATCTCTCGACCTCAAAAGCTGCAGCACTGCTCCCGCAGATACTGGCCCGTGAAAAGTCGAGATTTGAAGAATTCCGCTGGTGCTCGTCAAAATCACCCTAGTATGGCACCGAATGGTGCCGGATGTTAATTCCGGAGATATATCGGGCCCATGAAGCGCAGCCCGAAAAGCGGCGACTGACCCATTAAACAAATACTCACCTGGATCAACTAAATCATTCCAGTCACTCGGGATTTGATGCGTCAATCGGGCATCTGTAAGATGTGTTTCCCAAGGCGTCCACGTAGTGCCCGCTTCGTTCATGCAGCGGCGCGTAAAACTTCGGCCTCCACCACTTGTCAAAGTATGCCTTGTGCCAAGGTTGCTATTGAGATGTCCGCGCCTTACTTCTAATCTAGCCTGCGCTGCCGAGTTAGTGCCAACCCAATTTACAACAGCGGGAAAGTTTATAGCTTCGCTTATGTTAAAGAAGACCCATATTCCTTCTGAAAGGAATGCGTTAGCGTCTACAACCCCTGCGTCCACGACCTCAATTACAGCTAACGCCCTCACAGAACTGCCTGCTGCACTTCCCGTGCGGTTGCTTAGCAACACTGCGCCGAGTTCTGTCGGGGTAGCAGGCCTGAGCAGCCCAGACATATCGACAGGATTGCCCAGCGATTTCCACACACCATTTATGTGCATGAAGAACTCGGGCGGAGCTGTACCGACAATGTACAGCGTATATGCTTGCGGGTCGGTTATGCTTTCGAGCGAAGGCCTAGGGCTTTCGGGGTCGAGGGTGATTTTGCCCGTGGTGATGCCCTGTACAACCGACTCCAGGGAGTCAACCCGTGCTGAAATCAGGTTGGTCACGGCGTTGATGGCTTGCCTGACCCGCTGGGCTGTCCAAAGAGTAATGCCCGTAAAAGTGCCAGCCTCCGCCTGTGCTTGCGTTGTGGTAAGCGGTTGTGAGCCACCTACTAAAATCAACGCTGCGCCATTATCTACAACCCGCCAGATTGAGTTAACCCGAAGCAGACTTGCCGGAGGACTTGCTGTGCCGCTGGCAAATATGCGACGATTTCCTTGCCCATTAATATTGATATTAATGGCTTCAGTCGTCTGCGCAGCGTGGAATTGTACCAAAAAGCTGTTTGGTACTGGCTCAGGAACTGTGAGCGTGTAGGCGTTCGCTGCGCCGCCTGTTACGTACACCTCTTCAGTGTGGCCGCCCCCTGTTGAGCCCCTGCGCCAAAGGGCAGCAACATTATTGATGATCCGGCGCAAAACCGGGTTAACGACTGCGGAGGCTATTACTGGGTCTGTGTCTAAGATAATAGGGATGCTTTCGTCATACACATGGTTTTCATCTATTTCGTAGACTGGTCTGTTTTCGTTATTCG